>DATFML010000227.1:0-2116 GCA_035266965.1 Gammaproteobacteria bacterium | reverse complement strand
TGTCGGAAAGCACGGAAAAGGAATATTCGGTCAGCCGATGCGGGGATGCCGACATGCCGCAGGCGTTTGACTACGCGACACGGCTATCACAATGACTTTTCGTCCGTGCTTTCCGTGTCTTCCGTGGCGCCTTTGCCTTTGCCTTTGGCTGTATCCTTCCGTGGATTCCGTGGGTTCCGCGGCTCTTTGGTACTTGGTCTTGTGGGGCGCAATGCCCTTCGGTTATTGGGCCCTACATCGGAAGACGCGGCATGGGCTCTGCGCCTGCACCCCCATCCCGATTTGAACATTTCCGTGCTCTCCGTGTCGGAAAGCACGGAAAAGGAATATTCGGTCAGCCGATGCGGGGATGCCGACATGCCGCAGGCGTTTGACTACGCGACACGGCTATCACAATGACTTTTCGTCCGTGCTTTCCGTGCTTTCCGTGGCGTCTTCGCCTTTGGCTATAAACCCTTCCGTGGATTCCGTGGTTTCCGTGGCTCTTGCATGCCGGAAGCGTCGTGACCAAAGCGTGATACTCCCGTTATAGGGCCGTTATACGGCCCTGCCATCCTTGGCGATACCGGGCCTTGTGCAGGCGCCGGTCTTTTCGTTTTCACCGTCAAGGAGGCACTCACCATGAAACGTTTTGCAACCGTCATCGCAGGCCTGGCCCTGGGCGCTGTCGGCGCCCTGCCGATGGGCGCGGCATCGGCTGCGGAAGGCCATGCCTGGGAAGGTCATCATCAGCGCACCTACGAGGTCACCATCACCAACCTCACCGAGGGCGAGTCGTTCACCCCCTTCCTGGTGGTCAGCCACCGCAGCGGGCATCCGCTGTTCACCCTCGGCCAACCGGCCAGCGCCGAGTTGGCCACGCTGGCGGAGGGCGGCGACACGGCACCGCTGGCCTCGGCCCTGTCGTCCATGGCAGGCGTGGGCTCCATGGCCACCTCCAGCGGACTGCTGGCGCCCGGCCACAGCGTCACCGTCCGGATCAAGGCCGGGGGACGTTTCGATCATTTGTCCCTGGCTGCCATGATGGTGCCCACCAATGACGGCTTCGTGTCGGTACAGAACGTGGCGCTGCCGCGAGGGCGGCATGTGCGCGCCGTCACTGCGCCCGCCTACGATGCCGGCGCCGAGGCCAACGACGAGCTGTGCGTCCACATCCCCGGTCCCGTGTGTGGCGGCGAAGGCGTCTCCCAGGGCATCACCGGGGTCGGCTACGTGCACATCCATTCCGGTATCCACGGCGTGGGCGACCTGAACCCGGCCCTGTACGACTGGCGCAACCCGGTGGCCCGCATCGTGATCCGACGGGCGTCGCCGCACTGAGGGCCGGCGTGACCGCGGCAGGCCCGCGACGGCGACCAGTCGCCGCCGTCGCGGGCCGGTGCCCTTTGGTTTGCCTGCGCCCCCGGATATAGTCGGGGGGCGACAGGCAGACCCAAAGCGGCACCACCATGACGAACCCTGATCCACTGATCACCATTCGCGGACTGAAGCGCACCTACCGGGAAGGCGAGCAGGCCCGTCAAGTGCTTCGGGGTCTGGATCTGGACGTCGGCCGCGGGGAGTGTGTCGCGCTGCTGGGACGCAGCGGTGGCGGCAAGTCCACGCTGTTGAACCTGATCAGCGGCATCGACCGCCCCGACGCCGGGACGATCCACATCGACGGCGTCGAGTTGACCGCTCTGGACGAATACCGGCGCACCCTGTTCCGGCGCCGGCACATCGGTTTCGTCTATCAGTTCTTCAACCTCATTCCCACCCTGACGGTGGAGGAGAACCTGCTCCTGCCCCTGGAGCTGAACGGTCTGGACAACCACCAGCGCGCCTTTGATCTGCTCGCGTCCGTGGGGCTGTCGGACCGGCGGGCGAGCTTCCCGGACCGCCTTTCCGGCGGCGAGCAGCAGCGCGTGGCACTGGTACGGGCCCTGGTGCACGATCCCAGCCTGGTGCTGGCCGACGAGCCCACCGGCAACCTGGACGCCCACACGGGCCGCATCATCCTGGACCTGTTGCAACGCCTGGTCAGCGAGCGCGGCAGCACCCTGTTACTGGTGACCCATTCGGAGGACGTCGCCGCGCTGGCAGACCGTGTCCTGCATATCCAGGACGGGGCGGTGGC
>DATFML010000226.1:0-2807 GCA_035266965.1 Gammaproteobacteria bacterium | reverse complement strand
GATCAACGTGACCAACGCCTATTCGGGGTCGTTGTCCTGGTCCAACTTCTTCTCGCGCGTGCTGCATATGCACCCCGGGCGGGTGGTGTACATCTTCTTCAACGTGGGCATCGCTCTGGCCCTGATGGAAGGCAACATGTTCCATATCCTGGAGAAGATACTGGGCTTCTACTCCAACGTCGCCGTAGCCTGGATCGGGGCGGTGGTTGCCGACCTGGTCATCAACAAGCCGCTGCTCAAGCTGAGCCCCTCCTACCTCGAGTTCAAACGTGCCCATCTGTACAACTTCAACCCGGTGGGCTTCGGCGCCATGGTGATCGCCTCGATCATCTCCATCCTGGCCTTCTTCGGCCTGTTCGGGGCCTATGCCCAGGCGTTTTCCACCTTTATCGCCCTGGGTGTCGCCTTCGTGCTGTCGCCCATCATCGCCGTCGCCACCAAGGGCAAGTACTACATCGCCCGGGATCGGCACTATCACGCCGGCACCCATCACGATGTCCTCGGCTGCAGCGTATGCGGATACGAGTACGAAAAGGAGGACATGGCCTGCTGCCCACACCATGAAGGTCCGATCTGCTCGCTGTGCTGCTCCCTGGAGCAGTCCTGCCACGACATGTGCAAGACATCGCCGGTCATGACAGGTGTCACCACGGTTGCCATGCCCGAGCGGTGCGGCTGACCAACCCCCAGGCCGGCGCGCGTGCCGTGCACGTCCCGGCCCCCGGCATCCGTACACTCAGTCTGGTATGAGGAGAACTTCATAATGCAAACACTGATCTCCGTGGATCTCGACAAGTCGCCTGAGGAGCAGGCCGACGTCCTGCACAACCGCTGGCACCCGGATATCCCGGCGGTGGCCACCGTCAAGCCCGGCGACGAATTCCGCGTCGAGTGCATCGACTGGACCGGCGGGCAGATCGGCAACAACGACAGCGCCAACGACGTGCGTGACGTGGACCTGACCCGCGTCCACTACCTCAGCGGACCGATCGCCGTGGAGGGTGCCGAACCCGGCGACCTGCTGGTCGTCGATATTCTCAACGTGGGTGTGCTGAACGAGTCGCCTTGGGGTTTCAACGGCCTGTTTGCCAGGGAGAACGGCGGCGGCTTCCTGACCGACCACTTCCCCGAAGCGCGCAAGTCCTGCTGGGACTTCCACGGCATTTATACCTCGTCCCGCCACATTCCCAACGTCAGCTTCGCGGGGGTGATGCACCCGGGACTGATCGGCTGTCTGCCCTCCCATGGGCTGTTGGCGGAATGGAACGAACGGGAGGCCGCGCTGGTGGCCACCGACCCGGACCGGGTGCCGGCGCTGGCCACCCTGCCTTACGCCGACACCGCCCTGATGGGGCGCATGACCGGGGAGGAGGCCGCCAGGGCGGCCCAGGTGGGCGCCCGCACGGTGCCGCCCCGGGAACACGGCGGCAACTGCGACATCAAGGACCTCACCAAGGGCTCGCGGGTGTATTTCCCGGTGTATGTGGACGGCGCCGGGCTGTCCATGGGCGACATCCACTTCTCCCAGGGCGACGGCGAGATCTCCTTTTGCGGTGCCATCGAGATGGCCGGCTACCTGGACATCCGGGTCGACCTCATCAAGGGGGGCGTGGCCAACTACGGCATCAAGAACCCGGTGTTCAAGCCCAGCCCCCTGACGCCCAGGTACGAGGACTTTCTGATCTTCGAGGGCATCTCCGTGGACGAGGGCGGCAAGCAGTACTATCTGGACGCCCACGTGGCCTACAAGCAGGCCTGCCTGAACGCCGTGGAGTACCTGAAGAAGTTCGGCTACTCGGGGGAACAGGCCTACGCCATTCTCGGTACCGCCCCGGTGCAGGGCCATATCAGCGGCATCGTCGACATTCCCAACGCCTGCGCCACCCTGTGGCTGCCCACGGGAATATTCGACTTCGACATGAGCCCGTCCACCGCCGGTCCGGAAATCCTCGTGCAGCCGGGCGTCAGTCTGGCGGCCACCAGCTGACATCCAACCGTCCGGAGTCATTGTCATGCCCCTGTACGACTACCTGTGCGACACCTGCGGCGGGTTCTCGGACTTCGCCCCCATGAGCCAGTCAGGGATGCCTGCCGCCTGTCCGCACTGTCGACGGCCCGCAGGGCGGGTCATCGGCGCGCCGGCGCTGGCCCTCATGCCGTCGGCCCTGAAGAACGCCCATGCCCGCAGCGAGAAGAGCGCCCATGAGCCGGCCCGAACCACCACCCGGGGCTGTGGGTGCCACCGGCACCACACCTGCGGCGGCGCGCATGGACGGAGCGAACACAGCCCCCTGAAGACCGGTAGCGGGCCGTCACGGCCCTGGATGCTGGGACACTGACGGACCGCAACCGTCTACAACCTGACGATCGCCGGTGCACAGGCGCCGCGGCTGTCGAATTTGGAACTGATCCGGAGAGCGTGAACCATGAGACATGGCGATATTTCATCCAGTGCGGACACGGTGGGCGTCGCCGTGGTGAACTACAGGATGCCCCGCCTGCACACCCGTGCGGAGGTGCTGGCCAACGCCCGCAACATCGCCGACATGGTGGTGGGCATGAAGCAGGGTCTGCCGGGCATGGACCTGGTCATCTTCCCAGAGTACAGCACCCACGGGATCATGTACGACCCCAAGGAAATGTACGAGACGGCGTCCACGGTGCCCGGCGCGGAGACTGACATCTTCGCCGAGGCCTGCCGCCGGGCCGGCACCTGGGGGGTGTTCTCCCTCACCGGCGAGCAGCACGAGGAGCACCCCAACAAGGCGCCGTACAATACACTGGTGCTGATCAACGACCAGGGCGAT
>DATFML010000225.1:0-7920 GCA_035266965.1 Gammaproteobacteria bacterium | reverse complement strand
GCGCATCAGGTCGATCCACCCAAGGGTGGCGTCGCGGTCGCCCTCGAGCTTGCCGACCACGGTACCGGAGTGCATGTGGTCGCCACCCGATAGTCGCAGGCACTTGGCCAGGACTCGGAAGTGGATGCCGTGGCGAGGGCTGCGGTCAACCACGGCGTGCATGGCCCGGTGGATGTGCAACAGCATGCCGTTGTCTCGGCACCAATTCGCCAGCGACGTGTTGGCTGTGAACCCGGCCGTGAAGAAGTCGTGCATGATGATTCGCATGTCAAGAGATCGGGCGTGCTCTGCCCGCTGGTACATCTCCTCGACGGTCCCGGCGGTTACGTTGAGATAGTGGCCCTTGCGCTCTCCGGTTTCGGCTTCGGCCTGATGCACCGCCTCCGCGACGTAGTCGAAGCGATGCCGCCACCGCATGAAGGGCTGGCTGTTGATGTTCTCGTCGTCCTTGGTGAAGTCCAGGCCGCCGCGCAGGCATTCATACACGGCGCGGCCGTAGTTCTTGGCCGACAGACCCAGCTTGGGCTTGATGGTGCACCCCAGCAGCGGACGGCCGTACTTGTTCATGATGTCGCGCTCGACCTGGATGCCGTTGGGCGGGCCGCCGCAGGTCTTCACGTAGGCGATGGGGAAGCGCACGTCCTCCAGGCGCAGGTGACGGACGGCCTTGAAGCCGAACACGTTACCCACCAGGGAGGTGAACACGTTGACCACCGAGCCCTCTTCGAACAGATCGATGGGGTAGGCGATGAAGGCGTAGAAGGACTCGTCGTCGCCCGGCACGTCCTCGATGGCGTAGGAACGGCCCTTGTAGTAGTCCAGATCGGTCAGCAGATCGGTCCACACCGTCGTCCAGGTGCCGGTGGAGGACTCGGCGGCCACGGCAGCGGCGGCCTCCTCGCGGGGCACACCCGGCTGGGGCGTGATCTTGAAGCAGGCCAGAATATCCGTGTCGGCCGGCGTGTATTCCGGCATCCAGTAGGTCTCGCGGTACTCTTTCACGCCCGCCTGATAACTCTTAACAGCCATGGCAGTTTCCTCTCGCTTTGGTCAGCCTGAATCCTGTCGCGCGCAAGCGGGCTCCGGCTCCTGGGGCAGGTTGCGAACACTCGTAGCCCGCACGGTGCGCCGGAATCCCATTTCACGGTGCGGAAAATGCTAGCAGAGAATGGCATAAAGACAATTAAATAATAATGATAATGAAGATAAGCAACGGTTATGGATTGTTTGATCTGGAGGAATGATGTTTATGGGCGGGCACCAGAACGGAAGAGGATCCGCGGAATTTCCAGGGCGGATAACCCGTCGTTCAAGAAAGCAACAAGACCGGCCGACATGACCGATGAATAACAATACGGCAAAGGCGCATTGGGGAGAAAAACGCCGGGCGGGTCCGACAGAGAGCGGGGCCGACCTGATGTATCGGGCTGGACGGCCCGCTAAACCATTGAGGGGGCATGGCTAATGTTCCGTATCCGTTTCGGCGGCCTGGGTGCCGCATTGCTTGCGCTGGCCATCTGGGGTAGCCCTGCACAGGGGGCTGACAACAAACCGCTTCCCAAGATCACATCGAAGACCACCTTGAAGTGGGTCGGATGCGGCATCAGTAAAAAGGCCTACATGAACGCCCTGGCTGCCCTGTATGAAAAGAAGACGGGCATTCATATCCAGGTTTCGGGCGGCGGTGCCACCAAGGGGATCCGGGAGGTCTCTGCAGGGGTGGCCGACATCGGCGGGTCCTGCCGATTCAAGCTGCCCAACAACCCGAAAGAGGAAAACGCGGTGCTGGTGCCGGTGGCCTGGGACGCGCTGGTGGTCATCACCCACCCGGACAATCCGGTCAAAAACATCACCATCGATCAGATCCGCAAGCTGTACCTGGGCCAGATCACCAATTGGAAGCAGCTGGGCGGGCGGGATGCACCCATCCACCTGTACGTGCGCAAGGGCAAGATATCCGGCGTCGGGCTGACCATCCGGCAGCTGGTATTCGCGAACTACAACCAGGATTTCACGCCCAAGGCGCGCCGATTCCGGTCCTCCGGACCGCTGGAGAAAGGCATCCAGAAGGATCCGGACGCCGTCGGCATCACCGGCATCAGCAGCGCCCGCAAGCGGCACGTGAGGATTCTCGAGCTCGACGGCAAGGATCCGAGCTATGCGAACATCAAGGCCGGCAAGTACCTGCTCTACCGGCCCCTGTACCTGGCCTACAACCCGAAGTCACCCCACCTCAAGGAGATCAAGGCGTTCATCCGGTTCGCGGACACGCCGGCGGGCCAGAAGTGCATGCGGGACAACGGCACGGTGCCGTACCTGTCGGCCATCAACCTGGTCACCAAGAAGCTGCACCAGGCGATCGAGGCGAACAAGCGCGGCCTGTAGCCACGCCCCACACAAAAAAGCCCGGCCGTCTGTTGGAGGCCGGGCTTTTTTTGTGTGGCCCGTCGGCGCAGGCGCGCCGACGAACGAAGGCTGGATGCGACGCTGTTCAGTCGCTGGACGCGGCGTCGTCGCGCGGATCGTGAGCGCGGTGGTGCTCGATTTCTTCCCGGCGCTTCTGCTCGATGTGATCCCGGCGCTTGGCAAGGCGCTGCTCCCGCGCACCCTGTTTCACCGGTATGCTGAGCTCCCCGAACAGCACCTGCTTGAGAAAACGCATGGCGAACTGCAGCAGTTCCTCATCGTCGGCAGCCAACCGCGCCATGGTGTCGGCGTCCACGTCGAACACTTCCTGGAATCCCTCGGTGCGGATGAAGTCCCGGAAGCTGTCCAGGTCGTAGCTGCACATGTCGAACAGCTGCATGCTGCGCTCCGACGGCTTGCCGATGGTCGGCCCGCTGGAGCGTTTCTTGATAATGACGTCGCGCCAGGCGCGGTTCATGTCGTCGTACTGATCGACGCCCTGTTCGTGGCGGTATTCGCGCACGGTCTGGGTCTTGGGCTCCTGATGACCCAGACAATGATCCTCCTTCACCACGAAGAAGATGTCCTCGACCTCGGCGCTGTCCTTCTTGCGCACACCCATGCTGCCCAGGGCGTAGTAGCGGCAGGCCGCAGGACGGTCCGCATAGACGCTGCAACCTTCCTCGGTGAGAAACACGCACTCGCCCGTGCCGGGTTTGGTGCGCAGCTTCAGCCCGGGCAGGCCGTGGTGGTCCATCTCGAACGGCAGCGTGTACTTCGCGACCAGCTCGCTGGAGGTGACATCCAGATGCTTGCGCAGGCGCAGCAGGTCATAGGGCGTCAGCGTGATGTCGATGCTGCGGCAGCATTCGTTGAAGCAGGCGATGCCCTTGTGGCAATGGAAGGTGAAGCTGTCGTCCAGGGTCAGCTGATGGGGCTGCACCGGGCTCTTGTGGGGCACCTCGAAGCTGCCTTCGAACAGCTTGCCGGGGTCGGCCATCATCTCGTCAGTCAGGTCGTTGCTCATCACATCACCCCGCTTGGGGAAGTTCGGCTGGAACAGACCGGTAAGAATACCACGGGATGGGCCCCGGAAGGCCCGCCGGCTCTGTGGAAAAGGCAGGGAGGCTGCAGAAAGAAAGGGCCGGGCACCCTGCGGATGCCCGGCCCCTGATCAGGCTAGCTGAACCGGATCAGATCTTCGCGCCGGTGTGCGCACAGCCCTTCGGCTCGCCTTCGCCCGGCTTGATCAGCTGGACGTAGGGAACCTTCTTCAGGGTCCACTTGCCGGTCTCGCGGTCGTACTGGGAGTTCACGAAGCACTTCCAGTTGTCGTCGTCCATGGCCAGGAAGTCCGCCCGGTAGTAGTAGCCCGGATAGCGGGTTTCCTCGCGGAACTGAATGTGCTTCATGTGCGCGTAGGCCGCCAGGATGCGGTGGTAGTTCTCCCAGGCCCGCAGCAGCTCGTGCAGGTCCTTGGCGCGCATCTTCAGGGAGTCCTCACGCAGCATTTCCAGCTTGCGCTCGGCCACGCCCAGCATGGCGGCGTTGGTCTGGTACATGGTGGACACACCGGCCACGTATTCGTCCATGATCTTCTGCAGACGGAACTGGAACATCTTCGGCGTGATGTAGTGCGGATTCACGTCGATGGCGGTGCTGTAGTCCTTGTGCTCCAGGTAGGTACGTACCGGACGGTAGATCTCTTCCACCAGCTCGTCCACGGTGCGGGCCAACTCGGGCTTGAAGTCCTTGTTGTCCATCACGAACTTGACCATCGCCTTGGCCGCGATACGGCCTTCGGCATGGGAGCCCGAGGAGAACTTGTGGCCGGAGGCGCCCACGCCGTCACCGGCGGTGAACAGGCCCTTGACCGTGGTCATGCGGTTGTAGCCCCAGTGGTAGTGATCCGGGGTACCGGGCAGGTCCTCGGGACCGGACGCCCAGATGCCGGCGCAGCCCGCGTGGGAACCCAGCAGGTAGGGCTCGGTGGGCATCAGCTCGGACATTTCCTTATCGGGTTCGATGTTCTCACCCGCCCAGACGCCGCACTGACCGATGGTCATGTCCAGGAAGTCTTCCCAGGCCTCGGCCTCCAGGTGCTTGATCTCCTTGGGCGTCATGGTTTCGGCCAGCTTGGCCAGCGCCGTCGGGGTGTCCATGAAGATCGGGCCGCGGCCTTCCTTCATTTCCTTCATCATCAGATGGTTGCGCAGGCAGGTACCCATCTTGTGGCCTTCGGCGTACTTGTCGTAGCCGGCTTCGGCGAGCAGGTGCGCGTTCTTCTCCTGATAGTCCTCGCCGGCGGCGTTGAAGGCCTTGGCCTTGAACAGCAGGAACCAGGCGCCGACCGGGCCGTAACCGTCCTTGAAGCGGGCGGGCACGAAGCGGTTTTCCATCAGGGTCAGCTCGGCGCCGGCCTCGGCGGCCATGGCGTAGGTGGAGCCGGCGTTCCACACCGGGTACCAGGCACGGCCCGTGCCTTCACCGACGGAGCGGGGACGGAACACGTTCACGGCGCCGCCGCACACCAGCAGGCAGGCCTTGAACTTGTACACGTACAGCTTGTCCTCGCGGACGCTGAAGCCGGCGGCGCCGGCGACACGGCTCGGGTCGTTCTTGTCGTTGACCAGACGGACGATGAACACGCGCTCCTGGATGTTCTCGATGCCCAGGGCCTTCTTGGCGGCCTCGGCAACGATCCACTTGTAGGATTCGCCGTTGATCATGATCTGCCACTTGCCGGAGCGGACGGGCTTGCCGCCTTCGGGCAGGGTCTTGCCTTCGTCGCCGGGCTGCTTCCACACCGGCAGGCCCCACTCCTCGAAGTGGTGCACGGAGTCGTCCACGTGACGGCCCACGTCGTACACCAGGTCTTCACGGGTGATGCCCATCAGGTCGCCACGCACGTAGCGCACGTAGTCGGCGGGATCGTTCTCGCCCATGTAGGTGTTGATCGCGGACAGACCCTGGGCGACGGCGCCGGAGCGGTCCAGCGCGGCCTTGTCGACCAGCTTGACCTTGATGTCCTGGCCGCCCTGCTTGGCCACATCGATCCAGCGCATGATCTCGAAGGCGGCCCCGCAGGCAGCCATGCCGCCACCGATGAGGAGGATATCAACCTCTTCTTCGATGACCTGGGGATTTCCAAAACCGTAGTCAGCCATTCCTAGATACCTCGGATATTCGATTAGCTCGTTTCCCCGCACCGGCCGCTGAGGGTCGGCACGGGAGAAGCCTTAATTCTTGTTGCTGCGCAGGAGCGCTCCCTCAGCTGGCGAACTGGCTCGTGTCGCAGGAGTGGGTGCCCTTGGTGAACAGCGTGGAGTGATCGGTGATCTCTCCGGCCACGGCTTCGGATTTGCCCTGGTAAGGCTGCACGGAACCTTCCGGGGTGGTGCGGATCGGGAACTTGAACCGCTTCATGTTGCCGTTGCGGAACTTGATGGTCCACATGATGGAGTCGGAACCACGCAGGGGCTGTACCGATGCGCCCAGCGGCACGATGTCGGCGTAGTGGCGGCACTCAATGGCCTGCTGCGGGCAGATCTTCACGCAGGAGTAGCACTCCCAGCACTGCTCGGGCTCCTGGTTGAACGCCTTCATGGCATGGCCGGTCTCGGAGCCGTCCTTGTCCAGCTTCATCAGATCGTGAGGGCAGATGTACATGCAGGCCGTCTTGTCCTGACCCTTGCAGCCATCGCACTTATCGGTACGCACAAACGTTGGCATGATCCTCTCTCCGTCTATCGTTACTCACTGCAGTGTGTAAAATCCGGCGGCGCCCCGCCATGCGCGGGCGCCGGACTCTCGAGTCGTTACCGGGCCGAATGGCCGCTCAGTTTCACTTCAACTTTTTCGCCGTCCTTGAGGCTGCCGTAGTACTCGCGCAGAATCTCAAGCACTTCCGGACGGCTGAAATGGTCCGGAACCTCGGTGCCTTCGGACAACGCCTTGCGCAGCTTGGTGCCGGACAACAGCAGCCGGTCTTCGGCGCTGTGCGGGCAGGTCTTCATGGAAGCCATGCCTTCGCACTTGTTGCACCAGAAGGTCCAGTCGATCTTCAGGGGCTGAGTCTCCAGCGCGCCGGCCGGTATCTCGTCGAAGATGTGGTGGGCGTCGAACGGCCCGTAGTAGTCACCCACGCCGGCGTGGTCGCGGCCGACGATCAGGTGGGAGCAGCCGTAGTTCTGGCGGAACACAGCGTGCAGCAGCGCTTCCCGGGGACCGGCATAGCGCATGTCCAGCGGGTAGCCCGCCTGCACCACGGTGTCCTTGACGAAGTAGTTGTCGATCAGAGTGCCGATGGCCTTGGCGCGCACGTCGGCGGGAATGTCGCCGGGCTTGAGCTTGCCGAGCAGGGAATGGATCAGCACGCCGTCGCCGATTTCCACGGCGATCTTGGCCAGGTATTCGTGGGAGCGGTGCATGGGGTTGCGGGTCTGGAAGGCCGCCACCGTGGCCCAGCCCTTGGACTCGAACAGAGCGCGGGTCTGCGCCGGGGTCATGAACTGGTCGCCGTACTGTTCCGGGAACTCGCCCTGGCTGAGCACCTTCACCGGTCCGGCCAGGTTCACTTCGCCCTGGGCCATCACCATCTTGACGCCGGGATGCTCGTCCTCGGTCGTCTTGTACACCATCATGCACTCATGGGCCTTGTCGATGGTGTACTTCTCGGTCACCGTCATGGTGGCCAGGATTTCGTCGCGCTCCGGATCGAACAGGGCGATGTCGCTGCCTTCCTTGATGCCGTCAGCGGTGGCCTTGTCCGTGGACAGGGTGATGGGAATGGGCCAGAACAGGCCGTTCGCCATCTTCATGCCGTCGCAGACACCTTCCCAGTCGGCGTGGGTCATGAAGCCTTCCAGCGGCGTGAAGCCGCCGATGCCCATCATGATGAGGTCGCCCGCTTCACGGGAGGAGACGTTGACTTTCGGTAGGCTGGCGGCGCGGGCCTTTTCCTGGGCCAAAGCCTCGCCGTCCAGGAGCAACGGCTTGAGCTCACCCCCACCATGAGGTTTGACTAACCTGGACATGGCACTCCTTTATATCGTTAGCGGTGTGATACGGGCTCAGGCAGGCTGGAACACTGGTGTGTCACACAGGAAAAGGCCGCTTGGAAACGAACGAAGCCTTTGCCCAGCCGCCGACTGGGCTGTCTACCATATAGATTCGGATTTCAAAGTCCAAACAGTTTTATCTTTACCCGCTATAAAAACGTCTTATTATTTTTGTGGTCGTAGAACATGCGGCCAACGACTTGATCGGAAAACCGGAAATCAAGAAGCCGTCTATTAGAATATTATAATACCTTATACAGTTTTCAGTATTCCTAATTGGGCAAGCGCCCGACAATCAACTACATTCTGACGGTCTTTTCACCGAGCCACTCAACCGAGACCCTATGCGCGCATCCAAACCCGTCTACGACCCGTTGTCCAAAGCGGTCGATCAGAGCAGTCGAATCGAGACCAAGAACACCACCTGCTACATGTGCGCCTGCCGCTGTGGCAT
>DATFML010000224.1:0-5237 GCA_035266965.1 Gammaproteobacteria bacterium | reverse complement strand
CCAGCGCCAGGGCCCAGCTGCCGAACTGCCGGCACAGCCGCGCGAGGTAGCGGGCCGCGGCAGGGATCGCCTGCCGCGGGTCGCGCGCATCGATGTCGGGGAAGAACCGCGGGATCAGCTGGGCGATTCCAACCGCGCCGGCGCTGGAAACCGTGCGGCCGCTGATGATGTCCTCCCGGTACCGGCTCTCCTGGTAGAGGAGCCGCGCGAGCAGGTTGTGCGGCATGCCGTAGTGCTGCTCCGCGCTGTATATCAGCGGGAGGTACGGTCCGGCACTCGCCGGGGGTTGCCAGGTCGCGTTGCCCATTGGTATCGCTTCGCGCGTGGGCGGAAATGCACCCGCCCCCTTGTGGGTTGACAACCGCGCGGCGCCGGGGTGCCTAACACCGGCGTGCGTGCGGTGGTGCCCTTCACCCGCGCGCGGATTACCCATATCCTGTTCTGAGAGCACCGGAGAGGACTGACATGGCGCGGCCCGTCGTCGGCATCATCGGCAACCATCATCTGGTCAACAAGACCTACGAGGTCCACGCGGGCGGGGCGATGAACTCCGAGGCCGTGGCCGATGTGGCGCGAGCGCTCCCACTGCTGATACCGGCCGATCCGCGCTACGTCTCGGTCGCGGAGTTGATGGAGGTCTGCGACGGCTTCCTGTTCACCGGCGGCCGGCCCAACGTGCATCCCGAAGAGTACGGCGAGGAGCCGACCGAGGCGCATGGCACCTTCGACCGCGCACGCGACGCGATCGCCCTGCCGCTGATCCGCGCGCTGATCGAACGCGGTCAGCCGCTACTGGCCGTCTGCCGCGGATTTCACGAGGTGAATGTGGCGCTGGGCGGCACGCTCCACCCGGAAATCCGCGACCTGCCCGGCCGGATGAACCACCGCATGCCCCCCGACGGCACCATCGAAGAGAAGTTTGCCCTGCGCCACGTGGTCCGGCTGAGCGAGGACGGTCCCTTCGCACGCCTGTTCGGCACAACCGAAGTGATGACCAACACGCTGCACGGCCAGGGCATCAAGGAGCCCGGCCCGCGGGTCGTGATCGACGGCCATGCCGAAGACGGCACGCCCGAGGCGATTTACGTCAAGGATGCGCCGGGCTTTGCGCTTTCGGTACAGTGGCATCCTGAGTACCGGGCTGCCCACGATCCAGTCTCGCGTCCGCTGTTCCGGGCATTCGGCGATGCGGTCCAGGCATGGCATGCGGGGCGAAGGGAACCGGTCCTGAAAGCGGCCGGGAAATAACGCACAGGCCCGTTGGTCCCGGCCAGGCGCCGACCTTGCGTTTCCCGACTATCCTTGGTCAGGCGGAAGGTCCGATCTGACGGCCGCCCAGCCAAAAACCGGTCCGTCCCCCTTCAGTCAAAGGAGCCCCGTTGGTCCTGACCCCGGACAATCTGGTAATGCTGCTGCGGCTGGTCACCGCGCTCGTCGCCGGAGCCATGGTTGGATACGAGCGTTCGTTTCACGGGCGTTCCGCCGGGTTCCGCACGCATGCCCTCGTCTGCACCGCGTCCTGCCTGCTGATGCTCGTCACCGTCTATGAGGCCCACTGGGTTCACGGAATGACCAGCCCTATCGGGCTCGATCCAACCAGGATGGCCCAGGGCATCATGACCGGCATCGGCTTCCTCGGCGCTGGCGTGATCGTGAAGGAAGGTATCTCTGTCCGGGGCCTGACCACGGCGGCTTCGATCTGGATGACGGCCGCCATCGGCATCCTGGCCGGCATCGGGTTCTACTTCCCGCTGATCGCCTCCGTCGTGCTCACGCTCGGCCTGCTGTCGATCTTCCGCTGGGTGGAGGAGCGGATGCCCGCGCAAACCCACTATCGCTTCGACATTCGCTTCGAACGCGGCTCGGAGCTGAGCCCGGACGCGCTGCAGGAACTGGTCGAGGGCTACGGATTCAGCATCGCCAATTTCAGCTACCGCCTCGACTCCGAAGGCCGCGTCTGCCGCCACAGCATGGTATTGCGCACGACCGACCACCGCAGCGCTTCACGCCTGTCCCAGCGGCTGATCAAGACGGGGTCGGTTCTGGGATTCCGGCTCTCTCCGACCGCTGATTGACCGGTGAAAGCAGAGCTGGGTGGTCAGCTCTCACATTCCAGCATCCCACGCTGCTCCCGCTTCGGCACGGTTTCGCTGACGGCAGTCGCAAAGGCCTGATCATCCTCCCCGTCCCTGCGATCAGCGTCTTCGCAGCCAGCAACTTGGCGTCCCGACGCTGCCGGCCAAGATGTCGGGATGTAAAGACCGGGCCCATACTATCCTGGACACCGCCCCGGGGGACGGATCCGGGAGCCCCGAACCTGAGTTGCAGCGTGGTACGGGACGGTCAGGCACCGACAGGTCTGATGCGGCGCATCTGCATCACGGGTCGCCGAACCGACCTCTACCCGGCCGGCCTTGAACCCGATGGGCATCTGCGGAGCCGACCGGGCGATCTGCAGCCGACCCAATAGAGAACTCCGGCGGGCGCGCCGCAGAACCGGGAAAGCGTGTTCTACTGCGCGGCAAGGCGCTTAAGGGAGACCTGTTGTCACTTGCACGGAGCCTTCGAACACGTGTCCCCTTTCTCCCTCCGGGCCGGCAACCACCTGTTCCGCCGCCTGTGCGTTCCAGACGATTGACTTGACGTGCCGCCCCCGCGGGCCAAGAATCGAACTGGGAATCACTGCCGCCACGACAAGCTGTTACCGTTCCTTCAATCGAGCAGCTTGGATTAGAAGCAAATTGTCAACGGCAGCCGTCCCTGCCTACCTCGCATTCATGCAAGAGCCATAAACAACCGGGGGGAGATACACACATGAATCGTTTTACCACCCTGCTTCGCCGGGGGCTGTTGGTGCTCGCCGCCATGCTGGCGCTGCCGACCGTGGCCCTGGCCGCCAAGCCGATCGTCATCGGCGTCATCGCGCCGGGGTCGGCGATCGACGGCCGATCCATCTTCCAGGGCGCGGAACTTGCGGCCGCAGATATCAACGCCTCGGGCGGAATCAACGGACGCAAGATCGTACTGAAGAAGTTTGACAACCACTTCCAGGCGAGCAGCACCGTGCGGGCCTTCCAGCGGGCGGTGCAGCAGGATCACGCCGTCGCGGTGGTCGGAACCTTCGCCAGTGAGGACTCACTCGCGGCCGAGCCGTGGGCCGTGCGCCTCAAGACCCCGTTCATCGTGACCGGTGGCGCCAGTACGAAGATCACCGAGCTGGTGCACCACCACTGGCCAGCCTACCGCTACGTGTTCGAGGAGGTGATCAACTCGTACTACGCGGCACGCCAAGTCTGCCAATACTCGCACGACATCCTGGTCAAGGGCCTCGGCTACAAGACCGCGGTGGTCATGAGCGAGGACGCCGACTGGACCAAGCCGCTGGACCAGGAATACCTGAAGTGCCTGCCCAAGGCAGGGCTCAAGGTCCTCGGTCACATCCGCTTCGATCCGTCCACCAACGACTTCACGCCGATCTTCGATCAGATACAGAAAGACAACCCGGACGTGATCATTACCGGGATCGCGCACGTCGGCGCCAAGCCCACAATCCAGTGGCACCAGCGCCAGGTGCCGATGCTGATGGCCGGCATCAGCTCCCAGGCCATGTCGGGCAGCTTCTGGGCCGATACCAACGGCGCCGCCAACGGGGTCATTACCCAGAACTACGGCGCGGCCGACGCCGCACTGACCCCGACCACGGAGTCGTTCTCCAAGCGCTATTACAAGAAGTACGGCGAGACCCCGACCTATAACGCGTACACCACCTACGACTCGCTCCACGTGATCAAGGCAGCGATCGAGAGGGCCAAAAGCACCAAGGCCAACGCTCTCGCCAGCGCGCTGGCGAAGACCAACTACGTGGGTACCATCGGCCGGGTCGAGTTTTACGGGCCCCACGCCAAGTACACCCACGCCATGAAGTATGGTCAGAAATACGTGTCCGGGGTTGCCACCCAGTGGCAGAACGGCAAGGAAGCCGTAGTCTGGCCGAAGTCCGTCGCAACCAACAAGGTGATGGTACCGAGTTACATGAAGCACTGAGCCGGCTCCCGGCTCCGTTACAGGTTCCCCCGGCCGGCCCCGGCCGGCCGGGGCGTTCCTGCTCGCCGTTCCCGACGCCGTGATCCGCACCGCCCCTGGTCGCCGATGGAACTTTCGCCACCGCCACGCTGCCGGACCGCATAGCGGAGGCCATTCGCCTCCCTGCACATTTCCCGATTTTCACAGCCAGAGGAGAAGCTATGCGGAAACGGCATACGGTCCCACACAAGCTTGCAGTGGCCGCAATCGCCGCAGGACTCGTCGCCAGCCCCGCGGCCTTCGCCAGCCTGGCGACGAGCTGGACCACGGGACCCACCCAAACCTCCGGCCAGGCCCAGGCGACATCCCGCGAGAGCCGCTCCCTGTCCGGCAGCAACACCGGGCATGACAAGCTGTTGCAGAGCGCCGGACCGGTCCACAGCCGAGCCCAGGGCTGGGTGTCCGGCAAGACCCTCCAGGAAGCCGAAAGCGGCAACTTCCAGGCCTTGCACCAGCACGGCTACACGGGTGGTCCGCAGACGAACTCCGCCTACAACCCCGACTCCAACGCCGGGGCATAACCCCTTCAGTGGGCCCAGGATGCCGCGGCCCTTGCCGCGGCTCCCCCGGCCCGCGCACGGGCAGATCAATTGGGCAAATCCAATGCGCGAAAGACCTGCTCTCCGGGTCCCAGCGCAACGATGAACAGCCCGGCCCAAATGCATATGCACCGGACACCAACGGGCCGCCTTGTCGCGCACGCCGCCAGGCTTGCGCGAGCAACAGCCAACAGGGGGGAGACCACATGGCGGTAGGACACAGGCTTTACGGAGACGGTCCGGAAGGAGTGGTAGTGCTCATCGGCTGGCTCGGCGATCACACGGTCTTCGAGCCGATGCTTGACGCCCTCGACGCTAGCCGGAACACCTACCTGTTCGTGGACTGCCGCGGCTACGGCCTATCCCGCGGGTACCAGGGACCGTTCACCATGCTCCGATACGCCCAAGACGCCCTGGAGGCGGCCGACGAGCTCGGCTGGGAAAGCTTTCACGTGGTCGGCCACTCCATGGGTGGCAACGCGGTCCAGCGCCTGCTCACCCTGGCACGCGAGCGTATCCAAAGCCTGGTCGCCATGACCCCGGTGCCGGCCAGCGGAGTGCCGATGGAGGGCGAGCAGCTGGCGCTGTTCGAGGGTGCCGCCGATGAACCGGCCA
>DATFML010000223.1:0-4452 GCA_035266965.1 Gammaproteobacteria bacterium | reverse complement strand
GGGCCGGCAATCGGCGGCGCGGAGCCCATTCAGTGCTGCGACCGCGTCAGTGCTGCCGGGTCCAGCAGGCGCTGCAGCTCGGCGTCATCGAGGCCGGTGACCTCGGCGGCCACTTCGCGGATGGCGCGACCCTCGGCGTAGGCCTGCTTGGCGATGGCGGCGGCCTGCTCGTAACCGATCACTTCATTGAGCGCCGTGACCAGGATGGGGTTGCGGTCCAGTTGTTCGGCGAGCCGGTGGCTGTTGACGGTGAAGCCGGCAATGGCCTTGTCCGCCAGCACCCGTGCCCCATTGGCCAGCAGGTCGATGCTCTGCAGCAGGTTGTGGGCGATGACCGGCAGCATCACGTTGAGCTGGAAATTGCCGGATTGGCCGGCGATGGCCACCGTCGCATCGTTGCCCATGACCTGGGCGCATGCCATGGCGACGGCCTCCGGGATGACCGGGTTGACCTTGCCGGGCATGATGCTGCTGCCCGGCTGCAGCGCCGGCAGGTTGATCTCCGCCAGTCCCGTGAGGGGGCCGCTGTTCATCCAGCGCAGATCGTTGGCGATCTTCGCAAGGGCCACGGCGGCGGCGCGCAGCTGACCGCTGAGCTCCACGGCGGCGTCCTGGCTGGAAAGCGCCTCGAAATAGTTCGCTGCGGTCGTGAACTCCATGCCGGTGCGCTCGCCGACCGCCGCCGCGAAGCGGGTGCCGAATTCCGGATGGGCGTTGATGCCGGTGCCCACCGCAGTGCCGCCCTGGGCCAGGGCGCACAGCCGCGGCAGCGTGCCGCGAATCCGCTCCGCGGCATGCCGCACCTGTGCCGCCCAGCCGCCCAGTTCCTGTCCCAGGGTGATGGGCATGGCGTCCATGAGGTGTGTGCGCCCGGTCTTGACCTGGCCCTTGAGCTCGGCGGCGCGCGCTTCGACGGTGCCGGCCAGATGCTCCAGTGCCGGCAGCAGGCGATCGCGCACCCCGAGAGACGCACTGATGTGGATGGCGGTAGGGATCACGTCATTGCTGCTCTGGCCGCGGTTGACATGATCGTTGGGGTGTACGGCCTTGCCCAGGCGTGTGCCGGCGAGGCGGGCGATCACCTCGTTGGCGTTCATGTTGGTGCTGGTGCCCGAACCGGTCTGGAAGACATCGATGGGGAACTGCGCATCATGGTCGCCGGCCTGCACTTCGGCGGCGGCGGCCATGATGGCGCCGGCCAGGTCGGCCGGCAGGCCTCCCAGGTCCCCGTTGACGCGGGCCGCGCAGGCCTTGATCAGTCCCAGCGCGGCGATGAACGCACGGGGCATGGGCAGACCGCTGATGGGGAAGTTGTCCACCGCACGCTGGGTCTGGGCGCCGTACAGCGCGTCCGCCGGTACCCGTACCTCCCCCATGCTGTCACGTTCGATGCGCTCGTCGTCTTTTGCGGTCATACCGCCCTTCCTGTGCCGGCTTGTCTTTGTCTGGGGCAATCATACCGGTTGGCGACCGACCCGTCGCAAGGGGCCTGCGGCCCGGCGCGCGCACGGCATACGCCACTGCCCCGGCCCGGGCGGGCTGCGCGGCGCTCCCGGTACAAGGGGGTGTGCGTGCTGCGGGCCCCGGTAACCGTGCGTGCGCACCGCCGTGGGCCTGGTCGCCGCCGGCGTGTCGGGTTGCTTTGCGGGTGGGTCAAGGATACACGACCGCGGCGTGGGATGCGGGCCGGGCGTTATGGTGGGATCGGCGCAGGTGCGCGGGGGGTGCATTGGAAGCGGCGTGGCCGGCGACTCCATCCGTGACGGCGGCCACGCCTGACATGCGTCCCTGCCTGCAGGCGACTCCGTGTGCCTGCGTCCTGTCGGACCTCTGCAACTTCGACGGGCCCCGCCCCGCGGTGCGGCCGGAGCGGGAGCGTCGGACAGCTACTGGCTCGTGCCGTTGCTGCCGGAGGGGGATTGTTCCTGCTCCGGCGTGCCGGTCCCCGGCGCCGCGGGGGCGTTCTGAGGGCTGCTCTGTTGCTGCGTGCCGCTCGGTTCTGCCGGCGGTGGATTGCTGTTTTCGGACCCGCCCTGGCCGCAGGCCTGTAACACCAACGGCATGGCGAGGGCAAACGCTACCAGAATGCGTTTCATGAAGACCTCCTGTGGGTTTGCGGTGCTGCTTGCGCCGAAACATGCTGACGCAACCGGCAGCAGCTCGCTGCCGGTTGCGTCCGTCGCGCCTGGGGGATGTGCGCTAGGCGTCGGCGATCATTCGGTGCCGCCCTGCTTCTGCATGTCGCCCCGGGGTTGCATGGCTCCGGGCTGCTTCTGCATGCCACTGTCCTTATGGCCGGCGGCGGGCGCGGTTTCCATGGCGGCGAACTCGCCCTGTTCCAGGGCGCCGTCCTGATTGGTGTCGGCCTGGCTGAAGTGTGCCTCCAGGGCGGGATCGGCCGCCGCTTCCTGCTTGCTGATCTTGCCGTCGTGATTGGCGTCCAGCTTCGAGAACGCGGTGCCGCCGGCCATTGCGGTGCCGGAGAACAGCGCCACGGCGAGAATCGTCCATTCCTTGTGCATCGACATTCCTCCCATAGGGGTTAAACGACTGGCCCGCGCGTGTAGGCGTTATATCGGGCGACGTCTCCGGGAGCTGCAAACCCTGTGCCACCGCCGTGAGCGACCCGTAACTAGTGGAATATAAGCGGATTAATCCAGATGTGCCGAATCCTGCGGCGGCATCGAATGTCGTCTCGTGGCGACGATGAACGAGGGCTGCGGGACCAGAAGCCTTGAGCGGCGGGGGTTTTTCCCCGTCACCCGGCGGCGACATGGCTGTGAGCCAAAGGCCAGGGGTCGGCGGTCCTTGCGGGGCCACGTCGGGTGGACCCCTGCCGGGGCGGCGGTGACAGGCTGCACGGCAGCCACCGGCAGACGGCTGCCGTGGGCTGTCTGTCGGTCAGCTCTGGACGCGTATCGGCAGCTTGCGCACGGGTTTGCCGGTGGCGGCGAACACCGCATTGGCCACCGCCGGCGCAATGGGCGGCGTGCCCGGCTCGCCGACGCCGCCGGGCGGGTCGTTGCTGGGGACGATATAGACGTCCACCTTGGGCATGTGCTCGATACGCAGTACGGGATAGCTGTCGAAATTGGCTTGCTGCACCCGCCCGTTCTTGATGGTGATGTCTCCCATCAGTGCGGCGGTCAGTCCGTAGACGATGGCGCTTTCCATCTGGGCCCTGACGGTATCGGGGTTGACCACCGTACCGCAGTCGATGGCGCACACCACCCGGTGTACGCGCACCTTGCCGTTGTCCACGGAAACCTCCGCCACCTGGGCGCAATAACTGGCGAACGATTTGGAGACGGCAATGCCGCGATGGGTGCCGGCGGCCGGGGGCGTGTCCCAACCGGCCTTTTCCGCCGCCAGCTCCAGTACCGCACGATGGCGGGGGTGGTTGGCGAGCAGGTTCCGGCGCAGCTGATAGGGGTCCTTGCCGCCGGCTCTGGCCACCTCGTCGAGGAAGCATTCGGTGATGTAGATGTTCTGCGAGCTTCCCACCGAGCGCCAGAAACCCACCGGCACGCCCGGGTTGACCATGGCATAGGTGACCAGCAGGTTGGGAATGGCATAGGGCAGATTCTTGGCCCCTTCGACGGAACTGCTGTCGATACCGTTCTTGACGGCGCCGGGCGCCACCCGGGACAGGATGGAGGGACTGGCGATGCGGTGTATCCAGGCCACCGGCATACCGCTGTCGTCGAGGGCCGCACTCAGGTGGTTGTAGCTGGAAGGCCGGTAGAAGTCGTGGCG
Source organism: Gammaproteobacteria bacterium (assembly GCA_035266965.1). GTDB lineage: Bacteria > Pseudomonadota > Gammaproteobacteria > DATFLG01 > DATFLG01 > DATFML01. Next base: position 696 of record DATFML010000223.1, on the reverse strand, counting down.
GGTGTCGTCGTCCCGCGTCCACAGCACCTTGACCGGTGCGCCCACCCGTTTGGAGACCGATACGGCATCGGCCACGAAATCCTGCTCGGAGCGTCGCCCGAAGCCGCCACCCAGAAACGTGGTGTGGACCTTGATCTTATCGGCTGCCAGGCCGGTGATCTTCATGGCGGTGCTGCGCGTGGCCGTCTGGGCCTGGGTCGGGACCCAGATCTCGCAATGGTCGCTGCGCACATCCGCCGTGCAATTCATGGGCTCCATGCATGCATGGGCGAGATAGGGGACTTCGTACACCGCATCCAGGGTCCTGGATGCGCTCTGGATGGTGTGCGCAGGGTCGCCGTCCTGGCGGGCCTTGACGCCGCTGCCGACGGCATCGGCGAATTGCTTGCGTATACCGGCGCTGCTCAGCTCGGCATTGGGGCCCTCGTCCCATTCCACCTTGAGGGCCTTGCGGCCCTGCAGCGCGGGCCAGAATCCGTCGGCCACCACCGCGATGCCCGAGTCGATCTGCACCACATGTTTGACGCCCTTCACCGCCTTGGCTTTGCCGGCATCGAAGCTCTTTACCTTGCCGCCGAACACCGGGCACCGTTCCACGGTGGCGATCAGCATGCCCGGCACCTTCACGTCCTGTCCGAAGCGGGCGCTGCCGTCGACCTTTGCGGGGATGTCCAACCGTGCGACCGGCTTGCCGAT
>DATFML010000222.1:0-9244 GCA_035266965.1 Gammaproteobacteria bacterium | reverse complement strand
CACACAGCCTACTGCCAGCTGATCCATGGGCGCCCCCAGAGTCTCCTGCAGAGCCGCCTTTTTGTAGGCAATCGCCTTTTTGAACCACATTGCTGAACCCGGGAGTGGTGGAGCAAGTCCTTGGGAGCTGTCTTTCAGCTGAAACGGAGCAGGAATCATACCAGAACGGCCGCCCGGTCCGGCCCGACACAGGCAGCGCTCCACAGCGGCCGGCGATGTGCAGGCTAAGCCATGGACGTGACAGGGCGGTGACACCCCGTTGCACGTTCAGTCGTCGCCGCCTCGGCGCAGCACAATCCCGAGGACCAATCCCAGCACCATGGCAAACACGGTGAATGCGATGCCGAACAGCCAGGAATGCTCATAAGCGGTATCGGAGACCCAACGCTCGGCATGAACCTCCCGGACGTCGAACTCGCGGGTCTGTTCGGCTACCACCCTGCCATCGCGAACGAGGTAGATCTCCAGGTGATAGCCGCCCAGGGGCAGCTTGGCGGGCAGTGCCATACTGGCGGAGAACAGGCGGTCGCCCAGCATCTTCACGGCGTTTCCATCCTGCAGGTAATAATGCCCCTTCTTCTTCAATGCGATGAATGCAGAGCGCCAATCCCCCATGTCGGTACTCGCGTTCTCCGGGCGAACGCCCCGCAGTGCATCGTTGAGATCCAGCCCGTAGCGCTTGCGTTCGACCTTGCCGAGGATATCCGCCACCGGCTTGGTGGACAGCACATAGAGCAGGCCCGGCGTTCCCGGAATCGTGAACTTCCCACTGGTCAGCCAGAACGGCCCGTACCGGGCCTTGCGGGACATGTCCACCGTCTGATCCGAGGAAATGACCTTGATGATCACGTCTCCCGGTTGGGAAACGGCGCCGAAAATGAGCACGTCCTGTCCCGTGAAGCGTGCCGTGATATCGACATGATGGGTACCCAGCTGGGTCACCAGCTCGTCTCCACCGGCGGCCGACGCAGCGCTCGCGGTCAGCATCAATCCCAGGGCGACGAGAATCCGAATCAGCGTCTTCATCCCACCACCACCGCCATGTTGTACAGCTCGTCGGGGCGGACCAGGATACCGACCAGCATTTTGACGGTGACGGCCATCACCACCAGCGCCAGCACCAGGCGCAACTTTTCGCCCGGCAACTTCACGCTCAGGCGTGTTCCCCATTGCGTACCGAAGGCCGAACCGAGAATGAGGATCAAGGCAAGAAAGGGATCGACGGCATGGTTCACGCCGGCCTGCATGGAAGCCACCACAGCGGTGGTGAACAGCAACTGGAACAGCGAGGTGCCGACCACCACCTTGGTGGGCATCTTCAGCATGTAGATCATCACCGGAACCATGATGAATCCGCCGCCCACACCCATGAGCGAAGTCAACACGCCGACGGAGACACCGAGCAGCAGGGGAATCAGGAACGAAATGCGCAACCGGGACACGGGAAACTCCATCTGCCCCGGCAGACGTTCTCCCGCCGCGCTCAACCGCCCCCCGCCCTGCTTGCGGCGCTTGCCGGCCCCGCCACCGGCGGCCGCGCGGCCACGTATGGTCTTCACCGACTCGAACAGCATCGACGTACCGACAATGCCCAACAGCACCACGTACAGGAAGGTGACGATGTTGCCGAAATGCCCGCCCTGTTGCAGTATCTTGGCCAGATAGACGCCCGCACTGCCGCCCGTCCAACTGCCCAGCAGCAGCACGACACCCATCTTGAAGTCGATGTTGCCCAAGCGCCAATGGGCATAGCTGCCGGCGGCGGAGGTTCCCACGATCTGTGCGGCGCCGGTGGCCACGGCCACCAACGGCGGCACACCGATGAAGATCAACAAGGGCGTGATAAGAAACCCACCGCCCACGCCCACCAGCCCGGACAGCAGCCCCACCACGCCGCCGAACAGCACGATCGTGATCAGGTTGACGTCCATATGGGCAATAGGAAGAAATATTTCCATTCGGAGTACTTTGTTGTGATCCTGTTGGGAGTGAATGCCGCGCTTGGTGACCGCTACCGTGTTGCCGGGGCCCTAGTCGGAGGCGTCGTCGTAGCTCGCCCGGTACTCGGCCATGGCACTGCAGATATGGCTTTCCGGTATGTCCGGCGGCACCACCAGAATGGGCACCGGCAACGCCTCCGAAAGACGCGTGCCCAGGTGGTTGCCGCTGCGTCGCAAGCGCAGATGCGACTTTTTCTCGGTGGCGACACCGTGGCTGCCCGTCACCAGCATCATGATCTGGGGATCGGCCTTGACCGTACGGAGAATCTCCACTTCCGGCGTTCCCTCGACGATATAGAACTCGGGCACCACGTCGCAGATCTCCCGGATGCGGTCGGTCATTTCGCCCAGCGTGACCTCGGCCTGGTTGCGCCGTTCTTCCTTCATGCGTGTCTCCACGCCGCTCCAGAAGCTCACCACGGGTTCGTCCAGGACATGGATCAGCCCGAGGTGGGCATCGAGCAGTCTGGCCATGCGGGCTCCGACGCCCGCCGCGACCAGCGAATTGCGCGATCCGTCGATCGCAACCAGGATTGTTCCCTTGTTAGGCGCTGACATGTGGCAAACCTGCGGTGAGGATCGTTGGCCCGGATGTCCCGGCGACGGTCTCCGATAGTGACCGTGCCGGACGGGACGGCATATCATACCGGATGCGTGGTCCGGTATGAAGGGGATGTAAAGTGCTCCGATCATACGGCGGTGCCGGCGCCTGCCCGACCGGCAGCGCGGCAGCGCCCACAGACAGCACCCCGGAAGACCGTGGCCCGTCCGATAAGTGATGACACCATGAGCGCACACACCAACATCCATCCGATCCGGCTCTCGGCGCTGCTGTTGCTGGGCTTATGGGGCAGCCTGCTCATGGCGGCGCCCAGGGAAACCCAGGGCCCGCGGCAGCTCATCATGAGCACGGCCGAGCAGCTGGTGCGGGAACTGCGGGCTCAGCAGGGGGCAATCGATAGCGATCCGCAACTGGCTTACCGACTCGCCGACCGGACCGTCGTACCGCATATCGACTTTCCACTCATAGCCAGATGGGTGGCAGGACGGCACTGGCGTACCGCGATGCCCGACCAACGCGCCCGGTTCACACAGGAATTCCGGCAATTTCTCATCAACACCTATGTGACGGCGATGGTCAGCTACGCCCATGAGATCGTCGCCAACGCCGACAACGTCTCGTACCCTCCGCTGGCGCCCGAGAAAGACCCCGATCAGGCGACGGTGCGCATGAACATCCGGCTCGGGTCGGGGCGGACCGTGGCTGTCGACTACCGTCTGCGCCGTACCGGGAAAGGCTGGGAGATTTACGATGTGGTGGTGGAGGGAATCAGCCTGGTGGTCACCTACCGCGAAACCTTTTCCCAGCAGATCGCGACGCTCGGATTCGACGGCGTCATCGATCAGCTGACCACCCGCAACGCCGCCATGCGCGAGCGCCTGAAATCCCGGACGCCCCACGCCCCTCGATAGCGTTGTGTTCGCCCGCCCGCAAGGCGGGCCCTCGGTGTCCCGGCCATCCGGCACCGGGATCAATATCGCTTCAATATCCAACAGTTCCAATAACCCTATAACTCAGTGAGGTAAGCCAGCGTGTGGCAGCAACCGCCGGCTCCGCTGCCTGAGCCGCCATCGGTGCTGCTTCAATGTGAAGCCGCCAGCGCAGGCAGCATAATGCTCACCAGGTCCTGCAGGAAATGCATGGCGATGGCGGCAACCAGGCTGCCCCGCCATAGATAAATGACGCAGAACACCACCCCCATCAGGCCTACGGTGGCAACGCCTGCCGACCCTTCGTAGCCGTGACCGATGGCAAACACCAGCGATGAGAGAACGATTGCCGCCGTACGGTTGCCGGTAACGGCCCAGAAGCGCTTGATCAGATACCCTCTGAAGATCGTCTCCTCGGACACTGCGACGACCACGAGAAACGCGAAGGCGCCGGCCATTTGGTAGGGACCATGGGGCAGCAGGAACCGGGGTGGCCCCGCAGGCGCCGACAGCCCGGCGGCTTCGAACATGCGCGCCACGAAGCCCACACCGATGAAGAACGGCACGAAAAGCGCTCCACCGATTGCCAGTTCACGCCCGAAGTTCCGTTTCGTCCAGCCGATCGACGCCAACCCCTCCCTGTTGCACCAGATGAAATAGAGCACCAGAGCCACCATGGCAAGGTCGGTCATGGAGCTGGAGAGCGCCACCAAGGGGAAATTCAGCTGTTCCGGCCTGACGGCGGCCAGCGAAAGGAACATGGCGGGAACGATCAGCAGCAGAAACACGCACACTTCGATCAGCTGCTGACGGCGGGACGGGGACGGCTGCATGTAAGTCAGATCCTCGCGATCAGACCGGGGACTGTCGACAGCATAGGAGCCGGCGCCGCCGGTGCCCCGTTTTTCGTCCCGCCAGGCGGAGCGCCGGCACGGGTCTGGTGACAGTCTAACCGGCCGGGCGCCGCACGTCCCGCTCCCACCCCCGACGGGCGGCGCCCGGCACGGGTTGGCCGCTCAGCCGGTAGCCGCCCGATCGGCAACCGCGACGAACTGCCGGGCCACGTCCGGCACCCTCGCCGCCTGCCCGCCCAGTATCTGCTGATCGCTCGCACCGCCGTAGAATGTGGCGTCGTCTTCATGGTCGATACTTATCGCGGAACCTTCAAGAGACACGCCCGCAAAGAACCCTCTACTGCGAGAATAGGAGTAGATCGAGGCGTTCAGGTGGCCGTTGGTGTCAGCCGATCCCTGACGTCCGACAGGACCCGCGGCGACGGCTCCGTCCACGCCGAGGGTGAACGTGCCGTTCAGGATGTGCCGGATACCACGTCGGTTCTTGAACACCAGCACAACGTCCGTCGAAGACACGCCGAGCTGCCAACCCACGCTGCCGCCGGTCAGGGACACGAACAATGGATCGCTCCATTGGCCGTCGGCTTTGCGCACCACCAGAATGCCGGTGCCATGACGCCCTCCGAAAATGAATCCCGCTTTGATGACGCTGGGGATCACCGCAATCCCCTGAGCGTGCAGCAACAGCGCCGGCGGTATACTCTGCTCCGGAATGGACTGAATCTGTTCCAGCACGTTAGTCGCGGTCTCGACCTTACGATCCAGGCTGCTCGCGGCGCGCACCGTACTCCAGCCCAGCAATGCTCCCGCCACCACGAGCATCTGCACGGCGATGAACGGCCTCTTGAAACGACTGCCAATTGTCTTTCCCACGGTATCCCTTTCTTCTGCCAGTTGGACCACTGCGCCGCAGACATCACTGACGCCCCGCACCTCAATGCATTAGTAAGACATCTGCAGTCATCTCCGGTTCTGCACACGCACGCCCGCACGAAATAACGCTTTCTTTGCGTTAGTCGAACAGGCCTGTCGCGCGGCACACCGCGGAAAAGGAAAGGGCCGACGTCAGGCGCTGATTCGCGTCTGCCCGCCCATATAGGGTTGCAGCACGGCAGGGATCCGCACTGAGCCGTCGGCCTGCTGATAATTTTCCAGCACGGCCACCAGGGTGCGCCCGGCCGCCAGCCCGGAGCCATTGAGAGTGTGAACCAGCTCGGGTTTGCCGGTATCCGGATTGCGCCAACGTGCCTGCATGCGACGGGCCTGGAAATCCTCGAAGTTGCTGCAGGAGGAAATCTCCCGGTACTTCTGCTGCCCGGGCAGCCAGACTTCAAGGTCATAGGTCTTGGCGGAAGAAAAGCCGATGTCACCGGTGCACAACGCCATCACCCGGTAGGGCAGTTCCAGTTTCTGCAGAATCGCCTCGGCGTGACCGGTGAGCTGCTCCAGGGCATCATAGGACGCCTCCGGAGGTACCACCTGCACCAGCTCGACCTTCTCGAACTGGTGCTGGCGGATCATGCCCCGGGCGTCCTTGCCGTAGGAGCCCGCCTCGGAGCGAAAGCACGGCGTGTGGGCCACCATCCGCAGCGGCATGTTGGCGGCGTCGACAATCTCGCCGCGCACGGTATTGGTCACCGGCACTTCGGCCGTCGGGATGAGGTAGTACTTGGGATCGTTGGTGGTCCCGAACAGATCTTCCTCGAACTTGGGCAGCTGGCCGGTGCCATACAGGCTGTCGGCGTTGACCAGATACGGAACGTAGACTTCCTGGTAACCGTGCTGCAGTGTATGGGTATCCAGCATGAGCTGGATCAGAGCCCGATGCATGCGGGCGACCGGCCCCTTCAATACCGCAAAGCGCGCCCCCGAGATCTTGGCCGCGGTTTCGAAATCCAACAGCCCCAGCGCCTCGCCGATGTCGACGTGATCCTTGGGCTGGAAGTCGAACGTCGTCGGTTCACCCCACCGTCTCACTTCGACGTTGTCCTCTTCCCCACCACCGTCGGGCACGCTCGGATGAGGCACGTTGGGCATGTCCAGCAGTAGACGATTCATCTCTTCCTGGACGGTCACCAGATCCTGTTCCGCTTCCTTGAGTTGGTCTCCCAGCCCGGCAACCTGATCGAGCAACGGTTGGATATCCTCGCCGGCCGCCTTCGCCTTGCCGATCGCCTTGGAGCGGCTGTTGCGGTCGGCCTGCAGGGACTGGGCCTGCACTTGAAGGTTGCGGCGCCGCTCCTCCAGGGCAAGAAAATAATCCCGGTCCAGCCGGTACCCGCGCCGGCCGAGAGCCTCGGCCACGGCGTCCAGTTCACTACGAAGTCGCTTGAGATCCAACATGGAAACATTCCCTGGTTCGACGGAAACACACGGGTACGAGATCCGTCGGCACGTGCCCGACGGCTGGGCGGCTAGACACTCAGGCGTGCGGGCCAGCAGACGGTATGTCCCGGCTCGATTTCATTGCTCAGGTGCTCGAGAATCTGGTCGACGCGCCCGGGTTCGTCGAAGAATTCAATGACCAGTGGCAGGTCCAGGGATATATCCAACAACGAAGACGAATGCATGCGCCCTGAACGGCCAAACCCGCTGATACCGCGGAACACAGTCACGCCGCGCACTTTTTCGCGGTCGTGCAGATGCTCCAGCAGGCTTTCGAGCTGACCTTTCCCCTCGGTGAGATAGATATGAACAAAGGTGACGTCGATGGTATTCATAGATTGCGCGCCGCGAGTACACCCAGACCGGCTGCGGCCAGACAGATGATGACACTCAGGACCGCATTAAGGATCGCTTTGCCCACGTGTCCGGCTTCAAGCAGGTTGAGAGTCTCGATGGAAAAAGTTGAAAAAGTGGTAAACGCGCCGAGCCCGCCGATCAGCAGGAAAGCGCGCAGACCGGGTCCGACCATCATGCGTTCGAGCAGCAGCACCGACAGCACGCCCATAAGCAGGCTGCCCAGCACGTTGACCGCCAACGTACCATAGGGAAATGCACGCCCGAACAGGGTATAGACATGACCCGATACCCAGAAGCGCAACAAGGCGCCCACTGCGCCGCCGGCAGCAATGGAGGCAAGCTGGTTCACTCTTATTCTGTCCTTTTGCAGCTTTGGCGAACAAACGGGCTGTCTATGTTACACCAGATCGCCCGCTGGTTTCCCGCCCCCACCATGGATTCGTACATCCCTGCCCCCAATACAGAAACCCGGCCGTAGCCGGGTTTCCTGCCGCGTCGTCAGGCAGCGCAGCGGCTACTCCACCTTGATGCTGTGGCGCTTGGAGGTCTCCCGTTTGGGCAGGAGCAGTTCCAGGACCCCGTCCTTGAACGTCGCCTTCGCGCGATCCCCCTCGACCTCCGCCGGCAGCGCGACGGTGCGTGAGAAGCTGCCGTGGGAAATCTCGCAGCGATAGTAGTCGCCTTCCTCCTTCTTGCTTTCCCGCTTGACCGAACCCTTGATGGTCACCGTGCCGTGGTTCATGGATACCTCCAGGTCGTCCTTGCTCACGCCCGGGATCTCGGCCCGCACCAGGATCTCCGCATCCCGGTCGATGACGTCCACACGGGGCAAACGGTTCTCGAACGCCATGGGCGCTTCGGACCAGGACGGCCAGGCCCACCGGGACGGGGCCATCAAACCCCGTGGGAAGAACGACTCGAACATACGGTCCATTTCTCCGAAGGGACTCATCGAGCGCCCCCCAGGACCGGTTACCATTCCTGTCTTGCTTTCAGACTCTTTTGCCTTGGCCATGACTCTTCCTCCATAAAGAATGCTCGTGTGCACAAGCGGAGGTCGCGACGCAATGCCGCCTCCGTCAATATGATATTAGGAGCAGTCCGGGCGAATTCAATGACGCACATCAACCGCCGGATCGGCGCCGACCGGCGCGTTCGAGGCCGGCTCAGCGGGCCTTCTTGTCGCGGTCACGCAAGTGCGCGAGCTTCTCGGCAATCTTCAGCTCCAGTCCGCGCGCCACCGGCCGGTAGTAACGCACCGGCGCCATGTCTTCGGGAAAGTAGTTTTCGCCCGCGGCGTAGCCTTCCGGCTCGTCATGGGCATAGCGATAACGCCGTCCGTAGCCCAGCTCCTTCATCAGCCGCGTAGGCGCGTTGCGCAAATGCAACGGCACCTCCAGCGATCCGTGCCGGCGGGCGTCCTCGGTAGCCGCATTGTAGGCCACATAGACGGCATTGCTCTTGGCGGCGCAGGCCAGATACACCACCGCCTGCGCGATGGCCAGTTCCCCCTCGGGACTGCCGAGCCGTTCCTGCACGTCCCAGGCGTTGAGCGCCAGCGTCAGGGCCCGCGGGTCGGCGTTGCCCACGTCCTCCGAGGCCATACGCACCACGCGTCGGGCGATGTACACCGGATCGCAGCCGCCGTCCAGCATCCGCGCCAGCCAGTACAGGGCGGCATCGGGAGCCGAACCGCGCACCGACTTGTGCAGCGCGGAAATCTGATCGAAGAAGGCTTCGCCGCCCTTATCGAAACGCCGCAACCCGCCCGCGACCACCTCATTGATCACGGCCTCGGGGATCACCTGGCCTTGCTCTCCCGGTTCAGCCAGATCCGCGGCGATCTCCAGCAGATTCAGCGCCCGACGTGCGTCGCCGTCGGCTGCCTCGGCCAGCCGGTCACGCAGCGCCGGTTCCAGGTGCAGGCGGCGTACGCCCAGTCCGCGCTCGCCATCGGCAAGGGCCTGGTCGATGATGCGCCGCAGCGTGGCGGTGTCCAGGCGCTTCAGCACATAGGTACGGGCCCGCGACAGCAGGGCGTTGTTCAGCTCGAAGGAGGGGTTCTCGGTGGTGGCGCCGATGAAGATGACCGTACCGTCCTCCACGTAGGGCAGAAACGCGTCCTGCTGCGCCTTGTTGAAACGGTGCACCTCGTCC
>DATFML010000221.1:0-6150 GCA_035266965.1 Gammaproteobacteria bacterium | reverse complement strand
ATCGCCGGATTGCTGAAGCGGCTGTCGGACCGTGTCGCGCAGTCCCGCCTCACTCTCGATGACGACCACGCAGCGTGGGCCGCGGCGGTGGGCGACTGGATCGGGCCCCGGGAGGGCTCGCCCCCATGATGCGGCGACGGGAGATAGAGCATCACCTGGACATGATGACCGATATTCGCGGAATCCTCGGCGCGATGAAAACCCTCGCGCTGCTGGAGATACGCAAGCTGGGACGCCGCATGGACGCCCATCGCAGGGTGCTCGACGGCATCAACGCGGCAGCCGATGACTTTGTTCCGTTCTTTCCGCAGGTATTGCCCGGGGAGTCCGCGTCCTATCACGCCTATCTTCTTTTCGGTTCCGAGCGCGGCTTTTGCGCCGATTTCAATGACGCCATCCTGCAGCTGCTGGCTGCAGAACGGACGCAAAGCACTTCCAAAATGGTCCTTCCTCTCGCAGTGGGCAGCAAACTGTACAACCGTATGGAGGAGCGCGGCGAGCGCGCCATTTTCCACGAGGGGCCGAATGTTACCGAAGAAGTGGACGGCGTGCTGACCCATCTCATCCACACGCTGACCGGGTTGCAAAGGCAATACGGCCCGCTGGCATTGACCGCCCTGTACCACAGCCCTGAGAAACGAGCCGTGGCGAGCGTCCAGGTCCTGCCGCCGTTCGGCGATCTTGCCCGCCAGGGCCCGCGATTCGGCTACCCGCCGCTGCTCAACGTGGAGCCCGAAGGTTTCGGCGCCGAGTTGCTGGACCACTATCTGCTCGCAAAATTGCATGACCTCGCCTATTCCTCGCTGCTCGCCGAAAACCAACGGCGCATGGGACATCTGGACGGAGCCATCAGCCGACTCGATGAAAAGTGCGCAGCACTGGATCGAAAGCGAAACGCGCTGCGCCAGGAGGAGATCACCGAGGAGATCGAGGTCATTCTACTGAGCACGGAAGTCGCGCAGCCGCCCACCGGAGACGAGTCCCCTGCCAAGCAAGGGCATGTGCTCGATCAACCGTGACAGACAAACTCCGGAGCGGCCCTCCGCCTGGAGGTAACTTGCGCCGGCCTGTCACGGGCAGCCGGACGTGGCGGCAGAGATCGGACGACGCCGGTGGCTTGGCACGCTGGCCCGGGGTTACCGGCAAGCCTCAGTCTATCCGGATGACGTGCCGCCCGGGCGCTTCACCCGCTGCCAGGGAATTGCCATGTCCACGGATCTGCAGGCCAAGATCGACCGTCTCAGCCGGCCGGAAGCCTACCCGGAGGACTCCCCGACCGTGGAGGTGGTGACCACCCACATGTCCTGTGTGTTCCTCACTGCCCAGCATGCCTACAAGCTCAAGAAGCCGGTGCGTTACCCGTTCCTGGATTTCAGCACGATCGAGGCGCGCCACCGGGACTGTGTCGAGGAGGTGCGGCTCAACCGCCGCCTGGCGCCCGGTGTCTATCTTCGCGTCGTGCCGCTGGCCGCGGGCCCGACCGGCAGGCTGACACTGGGCGGCGAGGGCCGGCTCGTGGACTGGCTGGTGCAGATGCGCCGCCTGCCCAAGGAACTCATGCTCGACCAACTGATCCACCGGGGCGAAGTCACCGATGACGACGTGCGCCGGTTCACCCGGACATTGAGCGACTTCTACCGCCAGGCTTGCGCCGAGCGTCTGGGACCGGCGGATTACCGGTACCGGCTGGCCCAGGACATTCGCCAGCACGCACTGGAGCTTTCGGAGCCTGCATACGGGCTCCCGACGGATCTCGCAACCGGCACGGCGGCAGTCCTCCTGGCGGTGCTCGAGAAGGACCGGCGGCTGTTCGACCGCCGCGTCCGGGACCGCAAGATCCTGGAGGGCCATGGCGACCTGCGCCCCGAGCATATCTGCATCGGTCCGCTCCCATTGTTCATCGATTGTCTGGAGTTCAACCGGGGATTCCGGATCGTGGACCCGGCCGATGAACTGGCCTATCTCGCTCTGGAGTGCGAGTACGCGGCGGCGCCGCGCATCGGCGAACTGGTGTTGGACACCTACGCGGCGGCGACCGGCGACCGGCCGCCGGCCAGAGTCGTGCACTTCCACAAGGCCTGCCGCGCACTGCTGCGGGCCAAGCTTTCGATCTGGCACCTCAAAGACCATGAGGCCGGGGAAACGGCCAGGTGGGGCCGGCGGGCCCGACGCTACCTCGATCTGGCAGGGGAATACTGCGGGCGCTTGTAGGCCTGCAGCCGGCGGTCAGGTGGCCAGCAGGTCCACGATGGAGGCCCCCGTGTGCATGCGGCGTACTGCCTCGGCAAGCAACGGTGCGACGTCGATGACCGTCAGCTTGCCGAGCACGGCTTCCGATTGCACTCGAAAGGGGGGGACTGTGCCGGTCACCACGACCTTCGCCAGCGCCGGATCGGCCGGTCCCTGCTCTGCCGGGTCCACGAACAGCCCGTGGGAAGCGGCGGCGTAGACCCGTGCGGCACCCTGATCCCGGCAGGTCCCGGCGGATCGGCTCAAGGTGGTGCCGCTGCTGATGATGTCATCGATGATAATGGCCGTGCACCCGGTGACGTCGCCTACCAGCATGCCGCCGCTGACGATGCCGGCACTGCGCCGCTTCTCCATGACGGCTGGGCCACCGACCTGCCGCAGGCTGATCGGAACCTCCCCTACCGCGCGAGCAGTTTCGTTCGCTGGCCGCATTCTGCCCGTTGGCTATTTCCCGTGCCAGCTGTCTGGAGCCGAACGTTCTGCCTTGAGGCCGAGGAGTTCGCTTGTCGACCCCTAGCCACCACATGCATCGGTCGAGCACCGAGTCGCCTTTGCAGCTCAAACCAGACGCCCGTTACTACGGCCCAGTTGTCGCATGTTTGTGCTCGCTGTGACGAGCGAAATACCCGACCGATTTAGTCAGGTGCTCCAGTTTTGCTCCAGTTCCGCGGCACAACGCTGCGGACAGGTGCGGATGGCCGCGGTTAGCTGCGGCTTAAGCCTCTGAAAAAAGGCGTATTTTATAACTCATTGATCTACAAAAGAGCTTGATAACAGACTGTTTTTGTTATATAAAATGTCGAGGCTGTAGCGAGATTTCGGCCCGAGCGGATTCACACGGCAGGGGTCGCTGGTTCAATCCCAGCATCGCCCACCATTTCCCTTTGTGAAAACAGTGCCTTAGGTAGACGTACTTGGGGGCTGTGTCCAGATTTGTGCCACAGGCCGGTATCCGGCCCGCGTAGGTGGCAAGGTGTTCCGCGCTGAGGTTGCATAGCGCCTCACCATCTCCGCACTTTCCCAGCTCCCCAACTCCTGCAGCACGTTCAGCGGCGTCCCAGCCTGTACGTGCCAACTCGCCCAAGTGTGTCTCAGATCGTGCCAGCGGAAGTTCTCAATGCCCGCCCGCTTCACGGCCTGATACCACGCCTTGGACTTGGTGCCGCGCTTCAGTGGTTGCCCCCGGTACGTGAACACCCGTTCGCAGTGCTTCCCCTTCTGGCGCTCTAACACAGCCATGGCAGACTCGTTGAGTGGTACAGCGATAGCCCGACGTGCCTTGGCCTGATCTGCGTGGACCCATGCCGTACATCGCCCAAGGTCCACCTGTGACCACTCCAGGTCCCGCACGTTGGAGTAACGCAGTCCCGTTGCCAAAGTAAAGCGGCCCATCTCCGCTACATGCTCGGGCAACTCCGCCAATAGCCGTTCGGCCTCTTCTGGTGTCAGCCACCTTACCCGCCGCTTCGGTTCTTCGAGCGTTCGAATCTTCGGGGCCTTGTCGATCCACTCCCACTCATCGGCGGCCCGCCGAAGTATCGCCCTTAGAACCTCCATGGTTCGGTTCACTGTTGTTGGCGTTATCTCATCCTGCAACCGCTTGTCGATCAGCCCGTCTATCACGGCTCGCGTGATGTCCTTCAGCGGTACATTCCGAAGATGTGGGTCCAACGAACGCAAGTGCGTCTTGTCGTCTCGGAGACTGGCCTTGTGTGCCTTCTCCTTCAACCACCGCGTAACGGCTTGCTGCCAGAGATACGTTGGCCGCTCACTGACGCCCCGGGGATTACGGAGGCTGTTTGGTTTAAGTCAGGCCGCGATGACGGCGTGACTGGCGACGTTGCCGATAGGACTTTGCCTCAGCGTTTGTTTCGGGGAGCCTCAGTGACCCAAGGCGTCCCGCACCAGGCCGCTACAGCGACGCGCCAGCACCCGGAAGCCATCGGACACCCGCGGGTCGGCTGCAACAGCGTCCCAGAATCCGAGCGCGGTCTGTCCGGCGTCACGCCAGACACCGACGTTTGCCTGCGTGCGGATGGGGACCGTCAGGCGACGGTCAATTAACTCGCCTCGTTGCGGGGCGAACAGCATGGGCGTCATGTCGTACAGTGGTAACATAGTGAAGCCGTGATCGCTGGGCGCCACGCTGATGTTGTACAGGTGCATGTCGGTATTACCGATCCACTGCCCGAATGCCGCCGCCCAAATGATGGTTTTCAGTGATCCGGAATCCAGACGTCGTTGGTCATACAGTCGCTGGGCCACGGACACCCAGTCTTCACCCCCGCCCACGAATTCGGCCTCGACGGTCGCCAGGGAAAGGCTCGGCTGACGACCACGCTCACCGACACGGTCGAACCGGCGCACTTCAAGGTAGTAACGGTTGTCGATGGCGAGCAGTTCGGTCTTCGCGCAATCGATACCCTGCGCTGCGAGGGCTTGCTGGGCCAGGTATTCCGCCGCCAACAAATCGGCCCAGCGTAGGCCCTCCTGGGTGTCGCGCAACGGGGAGAACTTCACAATGACGTGTCCGTGTTCGGTCAGCGCCGTGAATTTGGGTTGCTCGCCGCCCGCAGATGACCCGGCCGGCTCGCCGCCCAGCACTCGAGCCATCGTGGCGGGATAGTCCGACTCGCGGTCCTGGACCGGCTGTGGTGCCGCCGAGCGGTAGGCGTGCATGGCTCGCCGGCCGAAAAGCAGGTTGCCCGGTAAATCATCACCATGTTCGACCAGGTAGGTGCCGAGTTGCTCGTCGTTCCAGCGACGCGGGTCCGGCAGAAGGTCTTCGCTCCGGGCCAGGTGCACGGCTAAGTGCCGTCCCAGAAAACCTTGGGGCCGGGCATCTTCCATAAAATACGGGAGCGCGTCGAACACCCCGGTGCCCGTCTCGCCCAACAGCCACCAGGGCCGATCTTCACCCTGAAGGTAGTAGCCGCCATCGGCCCCCAGCGGGCGGAGAATGGCGATTTCGCTGATGACACCGTTGCCGGCGACCGCATAGAGTGGAATCCGAGCCCCTGCACCGAAGGCACGGCGCGCCAGCGCGTAGCGCGTGGCGCGCCCCCGGCCGATCCGCACGACCTGGTCGCCCGCTTGATCCAGAAGCCGCCAAACGGTGGGCTGGCTAACCTGCAGCGTGTCACGCAGATCGCGGGTGGTTTGCTGGCCACGTTCCAGCGCTGCTAATAAATCATTGACGGAACTCGGCATCGCGGCGACACGAATAGATCTATGAATCGTATTATGAATAATACCATGAATAGATATAACCCACAGCACAGCACCCGTACTTAGCACAACAAGCCTAAATACATTGAGTTACATCAAGTCTCACGTATTGATCAGGATAGCCCGACTAGGGTTCTTCTGCTATTCGAATACAATCACCAGTGCCTTGAGGACAAATGAAGCCTGGAGCAAGGCCACATCGCCACTCTCGGTCAGAGGGTCTGTATCTCTCTGAAAGGCCCCGAATTGTCCTTCAAAGCACTAACCGCAAGTAGGCACCCTGGATCAGGGTAGTTGTCGCCGGTGAAGGAGGTCGACGGCCTTCAGTTGGCGGCGGAAAATCAAGAACGACTGCACTGATCGGGAGGGGGGCAATAACGTTCCAGAATGAACGCTTCCGCTGCAAAGATGCACACTCTCTACGATGCGTTCACGACTGGACGGGGTCCCGGCCGCTGGCCCTGAGCCAGATGCCCGATCGCTCTCGGCACCGGCAAGGATTTCCCAATTGTCCTGGGGCGCCTTACGTATCCTACGATCGGCTACCGCCCAAACGTCTAACACGAAGGCGTTGCTGCCAGAGCCTGCCTGCAGGTTGTCGACAGATTGCCGCAGCCATAAGCTGCAGACACTCTTCCACATCTGCAGATCAGTCTACGCATTGGCCTCCCG
>DATFML010000220.1:0-20602 GCA_035266965.1 Gammaproteobacteria bacterium | reverse complement strand
GGCCCAGCGAGACCGGCAGACCCGAAGGCCCGCCGGAGAGTCCGTACGCAGCAGCCTGAGAACAAGCGGCCGAAACGCGCAGGCCTGAGCGGGGATTCCGTTCCGCCCCGGCTTCGAAGACCGTTGCTGCAGCGATGTCAGTCCAGAGGCGGCTCACGGGGCCGCGGCAGACCTGGACGCCAAGCAGCTTCCTTGCAACCTGTTACCACGGACGGTCGGCGGAGCCCGACAGGCGTCATACAGGCGTCGGCGAAAACGAGTCGCGTGTCGAATCCGTGCCACTCTGTCATGGCGTGTGCGGGGAAATACAAAGGGGCGACGCACGCAATCGATGGGAAATGAAGGTGTTCCGCTGATGGGTTCCGCAGTCTTGCCAGGGAACAGTTCTTGCAGCAGTGAATAGCGACGATTGCAGCTGTCCTGTCATCGAAAGTCGAGTGAATGTTGCTTACAAGACCCTCACAGATCCGCACTTATATTTCTTGCGCGCCTGCCGATGCAAGAGTTGAGAAGGCAGGAGCGGAGTGGCTCCAAATCCCCTCCGGTCCCATTCGTCCCACCCCAGACTATATAGGAGGTAACGCCTGCAATGGGCGATGACCAAGTACCCGACCAAGACGTATTTGCCGTATTCACCAATACCACCCAAGACGGGCGGAAGGTTCGGCCCTCCAATTGGCCGACCCGCCTGGCCGACATCGCCGCCGCCCACTGGCGGTCCCGCGAAGGCCAGGCGCGTTGCGGGCCCTGCTACCACTGTTCCAACCGCTACTGCTTCACCATAGAGCAGCGTCTTCTGGAAGCCGAGAAAGGGCTGGCCGAAGATCTGCTCTTTTTCGTGAAGTTGATCGGTGCTCAGCAGGTCACCACCGACTGTCCCAAGTTCAAACTGGCGTGTCGTGGTCACCAGGATGAAAATCCGAACCCGGACGATCTCCACCCGCAGGCCGCCTAGGTCGGGTTGGTAACATCGTCACTTCGGTCGGCCTGACAGACTGAACAACGACAGCCCACGGCTGTCGAGTGCATCGGCGTCCCCTGTCTCCGCGTTCCCCCTGCTCGCGGACGGAGCACGCTACTCCTTTTGAACCGGTCCTGCTTCCGAGGCGCCGGATCGCAGCCCGAACTCACCCCGACGTGCCTGTCGGTAGCGCTGCCCGCTTCGGGAAGCTCTCACAGAACGCTGAAAAACCCGCCGGTCGCACGGTGATTCCTCATCCTCCAGGGTACCGGTGGGCCGAGACCCATGGCGCGCGCGTCCACTCATGATAGGCGTCGACGCCGGCGGGAGGGGGCGCCAATCGCGGCTGATGTTGATCCTGATCAAGCAACATCTTTCTCGAATAGGGTAGAAATCGGCACAGGTCTTGGCGGCTTCCGTCGGTAGTGGGGGCGGGCTGCGCAGGGCAGGCGCGATTGGCGGGCGCCAGTTGTGCGATCTTGTGTCCCGAACCCGAAGGGGGTGGTCGTTATGAGCAAATTACCCAAGATGATCGGTGTCATGGCCGTGAGCCTGGCCGCAGGGCTCTCCACCGCGGCATGGGGGGCCGGCGACGTCAACCAGGCCGACGCGTCCCAGTTGACCAGTTACGTTCAGTCCCAGGGGCTGGCGTGCATGAGCTGTCACGGTGTGATGGAAAAGAAGGTGGGACCTGCATGGATTGCCGTGGCGAAGAAGTATCAGAACGATCCGAAGGCCGAATCGACGCTCGTCAACCGGATTCAGAACGGCGGCGTCGGCACCTGGGGGCAGGTCCCGATGCCACCCGGTATGGCGAACCACGAACAGGCCGAAAAGCTGGCCAAGATGATCATGGATCTGGTGAAGAAGTAGGCCCCGTTCGGCAGGTGGCGGCGCATCAGCCCGTCGGGTCCGGCGGGCGCCGTTGCGTTGGCCGACGCGGTCCGGTCAATCAGGTGCCGGCGACCGTGGCCAGCTCGGCGTAGCAGCGCGAGCAGCTGTCGGTGAGGCGACCGGCAAGCCGGCAGGTCAGGCGGTCCAAGCGGTCTTCGGTGAGCTTGTTGTCCACCAGCATGCGCATTTTGCTGACCTGATCGCCGGCGAACAGCACGCTGCCGAGTTGCGTCATGGGGCTGCTACGGGCGGCAACCTGGTCGTCCAAGGCCTCCATGATGGTCTCGGGCAGCTCCCAATAGCGCAGGATACGATGGCTCAGCAGGCGTGCGCGGTCGGCAAACGCCCGATGAAAGGAGGCGGAGCGCGGCGCATCGGAGCTGTCATAGCATGCGTCCATGACGCGCAGGGCAACCACCACGCCGACGTTGTGCAGGAGCCCGGCCAGGTAGGGTTCAAAAGGGTCGAGGCGCTCCGAGCGTCCCAGACAGGCGCAAGCCGCCGCACACAGCTGGGAATGAGCCCATACCCGGGGCACGGCCAGCCGCGCAAAGTGGCCGGCCTGCAGGCTGATGATGGGCTTCACGGCGGCAGCGGCAATGAGCTGACGCAACCCATCCCGTCCCAGTACCGTGACCGCGTGCTCCAGGCTGCGAATGGCGGTGGCAGTGCGGTAATAGGGGCTGTTGGCGATGCGTACGATGTCGGCAACCAGTTCGGGATCCCGGGCGATCTCCCTGGCCAGCTGCGCTCCGGACATCTGGTCATCCCGCAGGCTTTTCAACACCCGGGGGATGACCGTCGGCACCCGCGGCACCAGGGTGCTGTCCGAGCGCGCGGTGGCCGCGGCCTGGTCCAGGCCGTCGAGCAGGGCCCGTTCCAGCGGGCTCATGGCGCCATCGGTGGGCGAACGTACCCCCAGGAGCCAGCCGTAGTAGATGCCGTCAACGTCCACAACGCTACGGGCGTCGTCGGCGCGGGCCGTAGGTCCGGTTTCCAGTGGCACGCCGGCAACCGAATCCGGGTGTGGAGGTCTGCGCCTCCTTAACAAAGTCATCAGCCGCTTCAGCATTCCGGGTGCCGTCTGTGCTCGTCGTAATGGGCCGGCGGGTGGGACGTTGATGTGATTGTAAAGGAATCCGGTGCTTGGGGAATGACAAATCTTTCCAGCGGCGCTGGGGTGTCGCTGATCGGCGTAAGCGCGGGTCTCCTCGGTCGAACGTGTTTTCAGCGGGGGCGCGCGCCGGACGGGGGCGCGGAAACTGCGGGCAGGGTGCCGTCCCGACCGGGTCGGGCGGTGTTCATGAGAGGGTCCCGGTCTGGTTCAGGCACGACGTGAAGCGGCGAACGCCGCGCGGCCAGGTCAGTCGTGGGCTGTTGGTGCCGGGACGGCGAGCGGCAGCGCCTTCCGGCCCGGCCGTCCCGGCAGTGGCTTCAGCCGGTGCTCCAGGCTCTGGGGCGCCGCATGCCGGCCACCTTGCACGCCTGTTGAGTATAACCGTAGGGAAACAGCTCGTAGAGATACTTGCGAGTGCCCCTGTCCTTGCCGTAGCGCTCTCCCAGCACCAGGACCATCAGGCGGGAGTCCGGCGGGACCTGGTGGTTGTCAAAGTGCTCGCGCATGAACTGGATGACTTCCCAGTGGGCGTCGGTCAGTGCGATGTTCTCCTGCTGGGCGATGTGCTCAGCGACTTCTTCGGTCCATTCGGTAGGATCGACCAGAAAACCCTCTACATCCGTCGCAGGCATAACGAACTGGGTGGTAGTCACTTTGCGGGCCTCCTGTGTGCCAATGGGCTGTCGGCGTGGGTCGGGACGTGGACGCGCTTCACTGCCCGTCCCGGGCGCGGCTGCCAGGCCGACTCACATTTTTCGTTTCGTTGCGCATAAAGAAGTATCGCATCGACACCATATGGGGATTTCCGTCGGGTTGTCAATATACCATCGGGTCGATACGATCTACCCATGAGTATGACCCGCAACGACCTGTTGGAACTGGTGGAGCGTATCGGCGGCATTCTGCGGTCGGAACAGCGCAAGAGTGAGCTGGAGGTGGCATTGCAGCCGGTTCACCACCAGGTCCTGCGCTACCTGGCGCGCTGTAACCGCTACAGCAACACGCCTGCCGCCGTCGCAGACTATCTGGGCAGCACCAAGGGCACGGTTTCCCAGACCCTGAACGTACTGGAGCGCAACGATCTGGTGGAGAAGCGTACCGACGGGAAGGACCGGCGGGTCGTGCACGTGCTGCTGACCGACAAGGGGCGCAAGCTGGTGGCGGGCAATGAAGCGCGCCAGGTCCTGGACAGCGCCGTTACCGCTCTGGGAAACGGCGAAATCGCCGGCGCCACCGATGTTCTCAAGCGGCTGCTGCGCCAGATGCAGCAGGCCAACGACTTCAAGACATTCGAGCAATGCCGGACCTGCCGCCATCTGCTGCGGGAACAGGGCGGCCGATTCCGGTGCGGCTTGACCCACGAGAGCCTGGAGCCCGACGAAACCCTGCAGATCTGCCACGAGCACGCCTTCGAAGCGTAGCGGTTCGCGTCTTTGCCGTGTAAAGAGCCACGGAACCCACGGAATCCACGGAATGGTTTTTCAATTAAAAATGCGCCACGGAAAACACGGAAAGCACGGACGACTTCACGGATGGGGCCAATCCGGTCGCGGCTCCAAGGCAGGGTGCAATAAGCGCAGCGCATTGCACCGGCTGTAGGAAAGGCTACGCAAGAGTCGCGGAACCCGCGGAATCCACGGATCGAATAATTCGGGGTCGACAACGGAACACCTGCCTGCACGGATACCCAGGGAATCGACTTTTTCGGCGCCCCGTGGCGGCGCGAGTATCTCCCGACCTGCCACGAGCACGCCTTCGAAGGGTAGCGGTTCGCGCATCCGCTGCGTGGGGAGCCACGGAACCCACGGAATCCACGGAATGGTTTTTCAATTAAAAATGCGCCACGGAAAACACGGAAATATCATGTAGGGCGCAATAAGCGCAGCGCATTGCGCCGAGTGTTGGAAGGATCACGAGGGAACCTGCGGTAATGGGGGAGGTGTTGCAGGGGCAGCCGGTCCTGGCGCCATTCGGGAGCGCTGCGATCGTGCTCCTGAATTTTCCTTCCGTGGATTCCGTGGGTTCCGTGGCGCTTGTGGTTTTGGGTGGTCATGTCCGGCGCAATGCGCTGCGCCTATTGCGCCCTACGGAATGAATGGCTCCCGAATTCTTTCGTCCGTGCTTTCCGTATGTTTTCCGTGGCGCAGTGGTATTTGTTGTTCGTGAACGTGGAGACGGTGTTCTTCTACCAATCTCTTTGACTTGTGCTTGACAGTTTCTCAATCGACCTGCAACGAATACGTCACCACAGCGCAATGGCGCCGGGCTTAGCCTTGTGACTCCGCCAACCGGCAGCTTGGCGGCTGGCTTACAACCACAAGGAGAACGCCCAATGGAACCTTTGCATAGCAAACCTCTGTTGCGTGCGATTGGGACAGCGCTGATCGGGGTCGTGGCGGGTATGCCGCCCGTTCACGCCAGCGAGCGCAATTTCCATGCACACGCAACCGCCACGCCCATCAAGCATGTCATCCTGATTCTCGGCGAGAATCGGACCTTCGATGGCGTGTTCGGCACCTTCAGGCCCCGCAAAGGCGAGCATGTGATGAATCTGCTGTCCGAAGGTATCGTCAACGCGGACGGTAAGCCGGGACCCAGGTTCAATCGCGGCCGGCAGTGGATGGCCCAGGACACCGGCACCTATTCCATCCATCCCGACAAGACCGCGCCCTATGACACGCTGGGGCCGATCACGACCACCGGCACACCCGTCAAGGCACCTTTTGCCACCGTCAGCGCGGCGCAGGCGGCGGAGCCGGCATTGCCCGCGGACGCCTACAGTCTGCTGACCGAAGGTGGCAGCGGACTGCCGGCGGGTACCAGCATCGACCCGCGCTTTCCTTCGGATCTGCCCAACGGACCCTTCGACATCTCCGATTATGTGGGTTATCACGACTATACGGGCAGCCCGACCCATCGCTTCTTCCAGATGTGGCAGCAGGTCGACTGCAATGTGGCCGTCGCCACCACCAGCAACCCCAGCGGCTGCCGCAACGACCTGTGGTCATGGGTGGAAGCGACGGTGGGCAACGGCAGCAACGGCAAGCCCCGGCCCGCGGATTACGACCAGGCCGGTCACCACCAGGGTGCGGTGGCGATGGGTTACTACAACGTTCAGAAGGGCGATGCGGCCTATTTCAATCGCCTGGCCCACAAGTACGCGATGGGTGACAACTTCCATCAGTCGGTGATGGGGGGAACAGGTGCGAATCACGTGGAGATCGGGTTCGGCACCGGCATCTACTATGCCAACGCCAAGGGTCAGCCGGTACGGCCACCACAGAATCAGATCGAGAATCCCAACCCCCAGGCCGGAACCAACAACTTCTATACCCAGGACGGCTACAGCGGCGGTTCCTATGTGGAATGCGCCGATGCTTCCCAGCCCGGCGTGGGAGCCATTCGGAAGTACCTGTCGTCGCTGCCCTACCGTCCGTTCCGCAAGGGCGACTGTCGGCCGGGCGCCTATTATCTGGTCAACAACTACAATCCGGGCTATCTGGGTACGGGGCAACCGGCGCCCCTCGGTCCCCACCGGTACACGGTGCCTCCGACCACCCAGCAGAACCTGGGGCTGCTGCTCAGCCGTCACGGTGTGTCCTGGCATTACTACGGTGAGGGCTGGGATCACGGTCTGGAGACGGGACGCTACTGCAATATCTGCGATCCCTTTCTGTACTCCAAGCAGATCATGACCAATCCCGATCTGCGCAAGAACCTCAAGGGGATTCATGCCCTGTACAGGGATATCGGCAACAAGACGCTGCCGGCGGTATCCATCGTCAAGCCCGACGGTTACCTGGATGGTCACCCGGCATCCTCGAAGCTCGGCCTCTTCGAGGCGTTCTGCCGCAAGATCATCGACAAGGTGAAGGCTCACCCCGCCCTCTGGAAGAACACCGCCGTGGTGATTACCTTCGACGAGGGTGGCGGCTATTACGACTCCGGTTACATCCAGCCCATCGACTTCTTCGGCGACGGTACCCGTATTCCCTTGATCGTCGTCTCGCCGTACTCACGGGGCGTGGGGGTGGTGCACACCTACGGCGATCAGGTGTCGTTCGACAAGTTCGTGGAGGCCAACTGGAAGCTGGGTTCGATCTCGCGCTGGAGCCGGGACAACCTTCCCGACCCCACGGTGGATGACGACAACCCGTACGTCCCCACCAACAGCCCGGCCATCGGTGATCTGATGGGCATGTTCCATTTCGGTCACCGGCACCGGGAGCGGCACGAGCCCGAGGGCGCGCGGCGCCGGCATGGCGGCGAGCATGGGGAAAGGGAGCGCGGATAGCGCGTTGCACGGCGGCGGAGGAGGGGCGCGTGCCGCTCCTCCGCTTTTCCGGGCTCATGGAGGCCTGCTCCGGAGCGCGCCGATACCCGTCCGCAGGAGCAGCCTCGTTTGCCCTCGATGCCGTGTCGGCTACCAGCGTTTGTAGGGAAGGAACTTGCCGCTCATTGTCACCACCACACGATCGCCCTTGGGGTCCTCTTCACGATCCACCGAAAGGGTGAAGTCGATGGCGCTCATGATGCCGTCGCCGAACTTCTCCTGGATTACTTCCTTCAGACTCAGGCCGTACACCTGCATGATTTCGTAGAATCGGTAGATGAGCGGATCGGTGGGCACGACTTCGTCGGTGCCTTTCACCGGGTACACGGCCAGCGCCCGGGCCACGCCGTCGGGCAGTTCCAGCAGCCGGCACAGGCGCTCGCTGTATTCGGGCGGCATGCTGCTCTGGCCGAGGCAGGCGGAGGCCACCCACACGTCGTTCATTTCCAGATGTTCGGCGATCGCCTCCCAGCCCACGCCTTTCTTCGCCTTCGCCGCCAGAATCGCGTCGGTCATGTCGGCTTTGGTCATCATCGCGGTGTCTCCTGTGGGACAGTGGTTGCTTCAGTGTAGATGTTCGGCCAGCGCCGAAGTGCGCCCGGGTGAACCGGCGAACCCAGGGGAGTGGTCTTGCAGCTAGTGTGCCAGCGCGGTTTCGGGGCAGGGCGTTGGAAAGCGTGCCGTCCGGAGCCCGGGGACGCGCCGCGGCGCGTTGTGCGGATGGGTCCCAGGCACCCATCCGGTGCAAACGGTGCGTCCCGGTGCATCGCAGGCCGGCGGCGTCCGGGCGTCAGCCCAGGGCGAGCTTCACCCCTCCATAGAGCACCCGGCCCGGCTGGGGATAGCCATAGCTGGTGAAGTAGTTGCGATCCAACAAATTTCTCGCACCCAGAAACAGGGTCACGGCATGGGGGCGCACATGCCAGCTGACACGGACGTTGACCAGCGTGTAGCCGGGCAGGGCGGCTTTGTGAACAGGCGGATGAATGGAGTAGTAGTACTGATGTCCCACATAGAGCGCCGATCCGTAGAGCGTCAATCGTGCGGGAAGGCGATAGGAAGCCTGCAGGGCGACGGTGTTGACGGGATCGTACTGGAGCTGTTTCTTGGCGGAGCCCGGGCTGAGATCCCGCGTGAGCTGATGGGTGTAGCCGGCTCTGACCGTAAGCGCGTGCCAGCGCTGGGCGGCACTCAATTCCAGGCCCTTGAACCGGTAACGGTCGTTGTTCACGAACCGGTCGGTGGCGCGGTCCTTTTCGATGTAGTGGCGCACATTCGACAGGTATAAGATGGCGCCCAGGCGCGCACCGTGGGCCGTGTGGTGCCGGGCGGACAGTTCATAGGTGGTGGCCGTCTGGGGCTTGAGGTCCGGGTTGCCGGAGGTCGCATCGTACAGATCCCGCAGGGTGGGAAACTGCACATGGCGCGCCGCCGACGCCTGCAGCGTGGTCGCAGGGCTGAGGTGGTAGCGAAGCTGCGCGGTTGCGCTGTCGGCGCCGGCGGCTCCTGCGCTTTGACGTTGCTGCCAGTTGCGGCCGTAGCCCACCGTGAGATCGGTGGCCGGCGTCGGCGAAAAGCTGTACTGAACGGCCGCTGTGTAGATGTTCACATGGCGGTTCGTATCCAGCGGACGCAGACCGAAGGTGGCCGTGGCGCCGCCACCACCGCCGCCACCTCCACCACCTCCACCACCGCCGCCACCACCGCCACCACCGCCACCGGACAAGGGCACATCGCGTATCACGCCGGTCTGTGTCCACGACTCGCGGCGCCCGTCCAGGGCGACGGAGAATACGCCGTCGTCGGAGGGGTAGAAGTCGCTCTGCAGGTGGCCCCCGGCAATACGGGTCCAGTTATGGGCGATGAAGGTGTGCGGGACGGTGGGGTCACTGATGGAGCTGTAGCTGGGACCGTCGTAGCGAATATCGTCTTCGCCCTGGGTGTTCACGTAGGCCCAGGTTTTCATATCCCAGCGCGCGGCCGGTCGGTAACGGGCCGCCAGCTGGACGGAGTTGCCGCGCTGATTTTCGATCCGTTCATAGTGTATCCGTTGGGCGAACGGATCCGCGGGGTCGGTGATGGTGATGGGCGGTATCCCGTAGCTACCCTCGTTGTGGGTGACCGTGGCGCCCAGGTGCCAGTGGGCCGAAGGTCGAAGGCCGGCATTGGCGTAGAGGTTGAAGCGGTGCCTGTCGCTGTTGTTGCGCAGCCCCTCGCCCTGGTTGGCGGTGGGGACGAAGTTTCCCGATAGCGGGAATCCGTCCCGGCGCTGATCGCGCACGGTGGCCAGGGCGTTGGCGCTGTCCCGCCCCCAGCTGACGGTGGCGGTGCCGCTGCGGTACTCGCCACTGCCGGCTTGACCTTGCAGGGTGGCGCGCAGCGGTCCCTTGCCCTGTTTGGTGACGATGTTGATGACCCCCGCCAGGCCGCCGTCCCCGTACAGGACCGAGCTGGGGCCGGTCGTGAGGGTGATACGGGCGATGTAATCGGTGGGGATCAGGGTCGGGTCGAACTGGCCGTCATAGGTGGAGTTGAAGGGAATGCCGTTGATGAGCAGCTTGACGTTTCTCGGTCGAAGTCCGCGCACGTCGATGCGCGGCATCCCGCTGCCGCCGGTACGCACCATCACGCCGGGCAGCATCTGCACCGCCTGGTCCAGGGTGCGGGCGCCGCTTTCGTGAATCTGCCTGGCGGTGACCGTGTGTACGGTGCCGGTGACCGGACCCTGGCGTGGGGCGCTGACCACGATTGCTCCGAGCTCATAGGGGGCGAATGCCCGCCCGGCCAGCGCCGGGCCGGCGGGCAGTGCCAGCAAGGCGGCGAGACAAGCCGTTCGCCCGGCTCGCAGGACAGGGGTGGTACCCGACGGCGGCGGGGGCGATGGGGCTCGGTGTCCGGTGGGGCTATGGGTGACGGTTGCGCGGGTCGGGTGCAGTCGGAAAAGCGGTTGGGTCATGGGATGCTGTGCTCTCCGTGGTGTTGTTATTGGAATCTGTGTCAGAATGCGTCCCGCCCGCGAACCGTGCATTGCGGATCGCGGGGCGGTGGGCATTTGTCCGTGTCTACTTCGCGCCTCGCCCAATCCGCGCGTTGTCCTGAGCGCCGATCCACCATGTTGAGATAGACGCCAGAGGGTTCCTGGCCGCCCGGTGTCAAAGGTTGTGTCGTGTCCGGGTGCCGGCCCAGGCGCCGACCAACGCGCCGACGAATCCGAACAGCAGATGGGCGAGCAGCACATGGGCGAACGGGAAGGCGGCGAACGCATGGACGGTCCCCAGGCGCAACGCCAGGGACCACTGCAGCAGCGCCTTGGTGGCATACGCCAGCGCGCCGACCAGCCCGAGCACCGCCCCATGGCGGCGCAAACGGGCCGGCATACCCATCAGCAGGTCCACGGCAATGCCCACCGTGAGGTAATACAACGGCACCAGCGGATCGTGGCCATGCACCAAGGGTGTGGAGGCAACCGCCATGGCACCCAGGGCGAACACCGTGGCACCCCAGCGCCGCGGCCATGCGCAGCGGGCGAACATGAGCATCGCCATCAGGGTGAGGCCCTGGTGGCCCGGCACATGCAGCGGCCAGCGGAAGGCGCCGGCCAGCAGCGCCGCCCCGGCCCCCAGCGCCAGAACGGGCAGCAGGCCTCGGGCCGGCGCCCGGTCAGTAGGCTTTGATGACGGACTTGGGTGCAACGCGCCAACGCGCAATCTGTCGCCCATGGTTTTCCTCCACAAGCAGGGTGGCCCGGCCGCCGCGTCGGACGGCGCGCGGCCAGGGTCCCAGTTCAACGATGTCTCCCGGTTCGCCGACTTCCCTGCCGTCGATGTCCGCCAACGCATCGACCCCCATGGTGTCCTTGAGAGTCTCCAGAGATTGCCGGGTGCCGGCCGCTTCGCGCAGTCCGGGCAGCCACAGCAGCCGGCCGTCATTGCCGCCACTGTGCAGTC
The DNA here is from genome assembly GCA_035266965.1 of Gammaproteobacteria bacterium. Classification (GTDB taxonomy): domain Bacteria; phylum Pseudomonadota; class Gammaproteobacteria; order DATFLG01; family DATFLG01; genus DATFML01. Next base: position 9,350 of record DATFML010000220.1, on the reverse strand, counting down.
CCACTGCAGCAAGGGCGCCGATGATCCCGTTGTGGTCGCCGGTCAACCCTTCGAGCAGAATCCCCTGGCGTCCGGCAAGAACGCCGGCCTGCTCCTGATCGAGCACGGTGTGCTTGGCATCCCGCCCGAACGCCGCAACCGTCGGGTGCACGTGCGCCGCCCGGACAATGCACAGTCCGGCATCGGAGCCCGATGCGCTTTCGCGGGTCAGATAGTCCCGGCAGCAGCGGGCCAGGGCGTCCAGGGCGTCGGCGTCGGCATCCACCGCCAGGCAGGCCGAGCTGTTGTGGGAGGTATAAGGGATGAGGGGGGACACGTGTAACTGGTGGCGAGAGATACAGCGCAACCGTGCCAGGCCCGAATCCATCAATAATCGTCCCAACTGGCGGGCCCGGAAACCGGTGCCACGGGATTGCAGGTTATCCGTGTCATCGATGCCGATGAGGACTGATGTCGAATTGCAAAGGCCGGCCACGCGACTCCCCTGGCGCGAAGGGTTTCACACTCGCAACAATCCGCCCGCAGGACCAGACCGCAGGCGGAGTACGGTTCTGGAAGGGCAAATTCGGTGCCAGCACCACCCAAGCGACTCCAAGTCCCCGTCAGGATTGAGCCTGACCCACGCACGGGGGTCCTGGTGGGTCAGAGGACTACGGTGCCAAGTGGTTCAATCCTACCCAGGTTTAGGACACTGCGACACAGAAGCTCTCTGGCGGACCCTTCGAACGTTGGCGGTACGTCAAGAGCGCCGCGTCCGGGCCCGCCGGCAGGGTCCCGCTCGCAGCCGTCTGCGGGTATCATGGCGACTGTCCCGCAGGCGCCCCCCGAGATTCCTGCGGCCGGGTTTGCTGCGAGTCCAGACCGATGCACCATCTGAAAGAGTTGTTCGACAACAATCGGGAGTGGGCGCGTTCCGTCAGCGAGCACTCTCCGGATTTCTTTTCACGCCTGGCCCGCCAGCAGGCGCCGCAATACCTCTGGATCGGCTGTGCCGACAGCCGGGTTCCCGCCAACGAGATCGTCGGCATGCTGCCGGGTGAAATATTCGTGCATCGCAATGTGGCCAACGTGGTGGTGCACAGCGACCTGAACTGCCTGTCGGTCATCCAGTTCGCCGTGGATGTCCTGAAGGTGCGTCATATCATCGTGACCGGGCATTACGGCTGCGGAGGGGTACGGTCGGCCGTGCGCAAGGAGAAGCGGGGCCTGATCGACAACTGGCTGCGGCATGTGCAGGACGTGCATCAGAAGCACCTTCCCGCGCTGGAGGGCCTGCAGGACGAGACGGTGCTGGTGGATCGCATGTGCGAACTGAACGTCATCGAGCAGGCGGTCAATGTGGCCCGGACCACAATCGTGCAGGACGCGTGGGAACGGGGCCAGCCCCTGGCCATACATGGCTGGGTCTACAGTCTCGAGGACGGCTTGCTGCGGGATCTGAACATGGGAATGACCGGTCCCGAGGAGATTGCCGAGTGCTATCGGACGGCCGTGCAGGGGATCGTGGAGGCGTAAACGGGGCCCCGGACGATCGCGGGACGGGGGCGTCCGGTGGTCGCGCCGTCCTCCGCCTTTCTGACGGGTCCGTTCGTGTGGCCATGGGGCAGCGATCGAACGACGCCAGGCGAAATCGCTGCCATCTTCCATTGTTGGATGTTTGGGTGAAATGTCATACACAATCTCGCGTATGACAACCAAATAATGCCCCGATCGAAGCCAGTCTCTTCACGCCAAGCTGTTGAACTAACGAACACTTTTCGTTTCTGTAAACGTGCTGCAACAAAACTGTCATATACTGCGCACCGGAAATTGACGGCACCGAGGCGATACGCCTCATACCCACGCTACGTTAAGGAGCGCGCGATGTTCAACATAAGAAAGACAGTGTCCTATACCCTGAGCGCCGGTCTGCTGGCCGCCGCCGCGGTGGTCAGCACCAGCGCCGCGGCCGATACCCTCAACGGCGCCGGCGGCACGGCCATCTACCCGGTGCTGTCGCAATGGGCGCAGGCCTATCAGAAGGAACACGGCACGTCGGTCAACTACCAGGCCATCGGCTCCGGCGGGGGTATCCGCCAGATCAAGTCCAAGACCGTCACCTTTGCCAACAGCGACATGCCCCTGACTCCGCCCGACCTGCAGAAGGCGAATCTCGTGCAGTTCCCGGCGGTGATCATCGGCATCACGCCCGTCCTTAACCTGCCCCACGTAAAGCCCGGCCAGATGGTGTTCGACGGCAAGGAACTGGCCGATATCTACCTCGGCAAGGTCACCTATTGGGATGATCCCGAGATCAAGGCCCTCAACCCGGGCCTGAATCTGCCGCACATGAAGATCACGGTGGTGCACCGTTCCGACGGGTCCGGTACCACATTCAACTTCACCAACTACCTGTCCAAGGTCAGCGCCAAGTGGAAGAGCGACATCGGTGCCAACACCGCCGTGCAGTGGCCCACCGGGGTGGGCGGCAAGGGCAACGCCGGTGTCGCCGCCTATGTGCGTCGTATCAGGGGCTCCATCGGTTACGTGGAATATGCCTATACCATGAAGACCCACATGACCTACGGCCGTATGAAGAACATGGACGGTGACGTCGTTTCCCCGAACATGGCCAGCTTCCAGGCGGCGGCCGCCAATGCGGACTTCACCAAGACCAAGGACTTCTACCTCATCCTGACCGATCAGCCGGGCGCCAAGAGCTGGCCGATCACCGCCGCCACCTACATCCTGATGCGCAAGGACACACCCAGGGCGCAGAACGAGAAAGTGCTGAAGTTCTGCAACTGGTTCCTGGAGCACGGCCAGAGTTACGCCAAGCGCCTGGACTACGTGCCCCTGCCCGGGCGCACCGTGTCCCTGATTCATCACTACTGGAAGACTCAGCTGGGTCTGTGATGTCCGGGCCTGCCGGGCGGCGGTTCCTGCCCGGCGGCCATGCGGCTGGTCCCGGTTGATTCCTGCTCGGGGCGGCCCTCGATCGGGGGCCGCCCTTTGTCGTCCCTGGACCCCGGAACACCAGCCAGGGGCCGACGGTTATCACGGTGCCGGCGGCAGCGGTCCGGCCTCTGAAAGGGTCCGGCGCACCGGATTCCCCGTTGCCGATCACCTGTCAGACGGTTTGTTTGAGGTAGGTCAGTGTGCGCAGGGCCGGATAGCGTTAGATTTGTTGCAGAGATTTCCGGGGGTGCGCGCAGAGCACCGGGTTCCCTGCACGGGGAGGGAGGTGGGGAGCCCGGTCGGAGTCGCAGATGACCCGCAACGAGGAGACCGCCGGGCTGGCCGGGTCGGACAAGGCCATCGTATTCCATGCCCAGGGGCTGACCAAGACCTATCAGATGGGCGAGGTCCTGGTGCAGGCGCTGCGGGGCGTGGATTTCGAGATCTACGAGGGGGAGTTCGTGGTACTGCTCGGGCCTTCGGGCAGCGGCAAGTCCACCCTCCTCAATATCCTCGGTGGCCTGGATGTGCCCACCAGCGGCACGGTGGTTTACCGGGACCACGATCTCAGCGTCTACGATGATTCCGCCTTGACCCGCTACCGGCGCGAGCACGTGGGCTTCGTGTTCCAGTTCTACAACCTCATCCCCAGTCTCACCGCCAGGGAGAACGTGGCTCTGGTGACCGAGATCTCCCGGCGCCCCATGAAGCCCGAGGACGCCCTGGGGCTGGTGGGCCTGGGCGAGCGACTCGATCACTTTCCCGCCCAGCTCTCCGGCGGCGAGCAGCAACGGGTGGCCATTGCCCGGGCCATCGCCAAGAATCCCCAGGTACTGTTGTGCGACGAGCCCACCGGCGCATTGGATGTGACCACCGGTGTCCGGGTGCTGGAAGCCATCGAGCGGGTCAACGCCGAGCTGGGTACCACGACGGTGATCATCACCCACAATGTGGATATTGCCCGTATGGCGGACCGGGTCATCCACCTGATGGACGGGCGCGTGGCCAGGGTCGCGTCCAATGCGACACGGGTGGCCGCCCGCGAGCTCAAGTGGTGACCGGTGGTGCGCGCCCTTGACCGCAAGATGTGGCGGGACCTGTGGCACCTGAAGGGGCAGGCCCTGGCCATCGCGCTGGTGATCGCCAGCGGTGTGGCCACGTTCGTCATGTTTCTGTCCACCCTGGAGTCCCTGGAGGCCACCCGGGCGGATTTCTACCGTCAGTACCGGTTCGCGCAGGTCTTTGCGCCCCTCAAGCGGGCGCCGGAGCGGCTGCGCAGCCGTATCGAGGCGATCCCGGGCGTGGAGAAGGTCGACACCCGTGTGGTGGCGCCGGTGACCGTCGATATTCCGCATTTTCCCGAGCCGGTCACCGGCGTCATTACATCGGTGCCGGATCGCGGCGAGGCGCCTCTCAATCGGCTCTACATCAAGTCCGGGCGTCGGGTGGAGGCCGCCCGCAACAACGAAGTGGTGGTAAGCGAAGCCTTCGCGGCGGCCCACCGGCTGCAGCCCGGCGACCATGTTTCGGTGATCATCAAGGGCCGGCGCAAGACACTGGATATTGTGGGGACAGCGGTGTCGCCGGAGTTCATCCACCAGGTGCGCCCCGGCGGCGTGTTTCCGGACTACGAACGCTACGGCGTGATGTGGATGGCGCGTACGCCCCTGGGCAGTGCCTACGACATGGACGATGCGTTCAACGATGTGGTGCTGACCCTCCGGCGGGGCGCGCATGCCCAGGATGTGATAGACCGCCTGGACACTCTGCTGGCGCCCTATGGAGGCACCGGCGCCTACGAGCGGGCGGATCAGCCTTCCAACCGATTCCTCTCTCAGGAGCTGGTGCAGCTGCGCAACAGCTCGCTGATCTTTCCGTTCATCTTTCTCGGCGTGGCCGCCTTTCTTTTCAATGTGGTCATCGCCCGCCTGGTGAGCACCCAGCGCGAACAGATCGCGTCGCTCAAGGCCTTCGGCTACTCGAACCGGGATGTGGGGCTGCACTATCTGAAGCTGGTGATGGTGATCGTACTGTTCGCCGCGGCGCTGGGTCTGGGAATCGGGGCCTGGTTGACCGGGAAAATGGCGGCGATCTACATGGGCTTCTTCCGCCTGCCGTATTTCGAATACCGGCTGCCCCCCTCAATAGTCAGTTCGGCCGTGCTGGTGAGCGTGGCCGCCGGCGTGCTGGGCACCTGGTTCGCGGTGCGCGGCGCCGTGCGGCTGCAGCCGGCCCAGGCCATGCGGCCCGAGCCGCCGGCCCTGTATCGGGAGACGCTCATCGAAAGGGCGGGGCTGAAACGGGCCTTTTCGGGCCCCGCCCGCATGATCCTGCGCCATCTGGGCCATCGGCCGGTGAAGTCGGCCCTCACGGTGATCGGCATCGCATTCGCGGTGGCGATTCTGATGACCGGCCGGTTCCAGGAAGACACCATCGCTTTCATGATGCATGTGCACTACGGACTCTCCCAGCGGGAGGACCTGTCGGTGACCTTCGTGGAACCCACCTCGCGGCGGGTGCTCAACGAGCTGCGCAGCCTGCCGGGGGTGGCGTACGGCGAGGTGTTTCGATCGGTGCCGGTACGCCTGCGCTACGGCCATCGCAGTGAGCTCACCACGGTGCTGGGGGTGGAAGGCAGCGGCGAGCTGCAACGGTTGCTGAACACCGACCTGCGCACCGTGCAACTGCCGTCCAGGGGGCTGGTGATGACCGATTACCTGGGAAAGATGCTGCACGTGAAGGTGGGAGACCGGGTGACCGTGGAGGCGTTGGAAGGCAGTCGACCCGTACGGCGGGTGCCGGTGGTGGGGCTGATCAAGCAGTACCTGGGGGTGCGGGGCTACATGGACCTGGGCGCTCTGAACCGGCTGATGGGTGAAGGCGCCGCCGTTTCCGGGGCCTATCTTTCCATCGACTCCCATTATGCCACCGACGTCTACCGACGCCTGAAGGAAATGCCCCGGGTGGCCGGCACCGCGGTGCGGGCCCAGGAGATCCGCAACTTTCGCAAGACCATGCGTGAGACCATGCTGTTCTGGAGCTCGCTGGCCACCGCCTTTGCCACGGTGATCGCATTCGGCGTGGTCTACAACTCGGCGCGCATCACCCTCACCGAACGCAGTCGGGAGTTGGCCAGCCTGCGGGTGTTGGGCTTCACCCGCGGGGAGATCTCCTACATTCTGCTGGGGGAGCTGGGTCTGCTCACGCTGCTGGCCATTCCGCCCGGCCTGTTGCTGGGAAGGGGACTGTGTGCGTACATCGCCACCATGGTGGAAAGCGACCTCTACCGGGTCCCGCTGGTGCTGGAGCCTGACACCTATGCGTTTGCCGTGGCCATGGTGTTGTTGGCGGCGGCGGTCTCCGGATTGATCGTGCGCCGGCGGCTGGATCGGCTCGACCTGATCGGCGTGCTGAAGACACGGGAGTGAGAGTTGATATGTGGCGCAGAAGGATTGCACTGGCGTTGCTCGCCGTCGGCGTGGCGGTCGGACTGTATTTCGGCTTTCGGCCCCAGCCGGTGGCGGTGGAAACCGCGACGGTGACGACCGGACCGCTGCGGGTGACGGTGGAAGAGGAGGGCAAGACCCGGGTGCGGGACCGCTTCGTGGTGTCGGCGCCGGTGGCCGGGTATGCGCGTCGCGTGGACCTGGACGTGGGCGATGTGGTCCACAAGGGCCAGCCCCTGGTGGAGCTGGAGCCATTGCGTTCCATGGTGCTGGACCCGCGCAGTCGCGCCGAGGCCCAGGCGCGGGTGGCGGCTGCCGAGGCCCAACTGGAATCCGCGCGCGCCCAGAGCCGCGCCACCGCCGCCGAAGCCGAACATGCCAGGGTGGACTACCAGCGGGTGGCGAAACTGTGCACCGTGCAGTGCGTGTCCGAAGAGGAGAAGGATACCGCCAAGGCGAAGTGGCAGGTGGCTGAGGCCAACCACCGGTCCGCAGTGTATTCCGTGGAAGTGGCCCGCTACGAGCTGCAGGCGGCGCGCACGGCGTTGCGCTACTCGGCCGCCGAGCGCCAGGACCGGGGTCCCGAACAGGTGACCGTCAGCGCGCCGGTGGACGGCCGGGTGCTGAGCGTGCGCCGTCGCAGCGAAGGGGTGGTGAGCGCCGGCGAGCCCCTGGTGGACATCGGCGACCCCCATCGTCTGGAAGTGGAGGTGGAGGTGCTGTCCGCCGACGCCGTGCGAATCCATCCCGGCACCCGGGTACTGCTGGAGCGCTGGGGCGGGCCCGATGCGCTGCACGCGGTGGTACGCACCGTGGAGCCGGTGGCCTTTACCAAGGTCTCGGCTCTGGGGGTGGAAGAGCAGCGGGTGCTGATCATCGCGGACATCACCTCGCCGCCAAAGCAGTGGACCAGTCTCGGGGACGGCTACCGGGTGGAGGCGAGTTTCATTCTGTGGGAAGGCACCGACGTGCTGCAGGTGCCCGCCAGTGCGCTGTTCCGTCAGGGCGACGGTTGGGCCGTGTTCGCCGTCCACGAAGGGAGGGCGAAGTTGGCCACAGTGGAGGTGGGCGAGCGCAATGGACTGGCGGCCCAGATCCTCAAGGGGCTGAACAAGGGACAGCAGGTAATCATCCACCCCAGCGACCAGGTTCATGACGGGGTGCGGGTGTCCGCCGAGTAGTGCCTGCTACCGAATCTGCGGCGCCGGCCTGAGGCCGTGCCAGCTCAGCCTGCCGCCGGCGCGCGGCCGAACATCGCCCGATCCGCCTGTTGCGGTCGTTCCCGATGGGCTCAGTGCTCGTCCCGGTGGGGAATCAGCAACCGCGCCGCCACCGTGATCAGCAAAGCGAACACGGTCACCAGCAGGGCGGCGGCAAAGGCGAGGGCGTGGGCACTGGCAAAGGGCTCGTTGATGAACGACCAGATCACATAGGTGAGATAGGCCGCGGGCTCATGGGTCAGGTGGCCCTTCCAAAGATAGTTGGACCAGCCCACGGTGTAGATCAACGGTGCCGTTTCGCCCATGGACAGCGCGGTCGCCACCAGTACACCGGTCAGTACCGGGCGGCGGCACGCAGGCAGCAGCACACGCAGGATCACCGCGGCATCGCTGGCGCCCAGGGCATAGGCCGATTCGCGCAGCGCCGGCGACACCGACCCCATCGCCAGCTCGGTGGTGCGCGTGATGTACGGCAGGATCATGATCGCCAGGGTGATGCACCCGGCCAGCACCGAGAAATGCCAGCCCAGGTACACCACCATCACGATATAGCCGAACAGGCCCAGCACGATGGATGGCACGCCAACGAGCACGTCCGCGAGATAGCGCGCGACCCGCGCCAACCAGCCGCTGGCGTATTCGGACAGATACACGCCGGCACCGATGCCGATGGGAGCGGCGAGCAGCACCGAGCCGAAGGTGATGACGGCCGTACCCTCGATGGCGTTCAGCAGGCCGCCGCTGACGCCGTTGGTGGGTGTGGTGAACAGCGTGACGTTCAGACTTTCCGCTCCGCGTCCCACCACCAGGGTGAGAATGTCCACCAGGGCGGCGGCCAGCGCCACGAAGCACAGGGCGAACACGGCCCAGCCCAGGGCACTCAGTATGCGTCGACGCCGATATGACACCGGCCGCACTTGCTTTGCCGCCGTGCGGTCCAGGGTAGCGGTGCGTCCTATCAGCACGGAATCACGCCTGCCCACGCAACAGCAGCCGCGCGGCGCCGTTGACCAGCAGTGAAAGCACGAGCAGCACCAGGCCGATCTCCGTGAGGCTGTAGACCGCCATCCCGGTGGGATCCTGCAGGGCGCTGTCCAGTTGGGAGACGATGAACGCGGCCATGGTGGAGATGGGGCTGTAGATGTTGTTGGGCACATAGCCCAGCGCATTTCCGCTTACCATCAGCACTGCCATGGTCTCGCCCAGGGCCCGGCCCAGGGCCAACGTGCTGACGCCGATGAGCGGTCTGCGAAGGCGGGGAATGAGAACCTTGATGACGACCTCGAAGCCGGTGGCTCCCATGGCTCGTGCCGCCTCGCGCACCTGGGCCGGCGTGGCGGTGGCTGCCTCGCGCAGATTCGCGGTGATCAGGGGTACGATCATCAGAGTCAGGACCAGGCCGGAGGTGAGCAGCCCGTACCCCGAGTAGGTCGGCGGCCCGAAGAAGGGGATGCCGGAGAGCAGGCTGGCCATATGGGGATAGACGTGGTGCGCCATGAGCGGAATCAGCACCACGTAGCCCCACAGTCCGAATACCACGCTGGGCACCGACGCCAGCAGTTCCACGAACAGCGCGATGGAGTCCCGCATCGGTCCCGGAACCGCTTCGGACAGAAACAGCGCCGCGCCGAGTCCGATGGGCACCGCCAGAACCAGGGCGATGATCGAGCTCAGTCCGGTGCCGGCAATGAGAAACAGGATGCCGTAACTCGCCCCGGGCAGGACCTGGGTGCCGTTCACGGTTACC
>DATFML010000219.1:0-6790 GCA_035266965.1 Gammaproteobacteria bacterium | reverse complement strand
AGCCAGTCCTGCACCGACGGCGGTAAAAGGTAATCGGTCTCGCGGTCTATCGGTCGAAAGCGGCTCATGCAACCAGGCTCCAAGGGCAACACTCGCATTTTACCGCGAGAAGTGTGGAAAGTCCGACAGGCTCCTAGGGCCCGTGTCCTTGGGACTTGTTCACGCCGAGCAGGAACTTCCAGGCCCGTGCATCCCGGACTCAGTCTTTGCCTTCCAGTTGCAGGCACACCGAGTTGATGCAATAGCGCATGCCCGTCGGTGGCGGGCCGTCGTCGAACACATGACCGAGATGGGCGTCGCAGCGGCTGCACAGCACTTCCACCCGGCGCATCCCCAGGCTGTTGTCGGCCTCCGTGTAGACCGCGCCGTCGGCCGCCGGGGCGGTGAAGCTCGGCCAGCCGCTGCCGGAATCGAATTTCTCATCCGAGCGGAACAATTCGTTGCCGCAGCATACGCACCGGTACACGCCCGGCTGCTTGGTGGCGTGGTACTCGCCGGTGAATGCCGGCTCGGTACCCTTCTGACGGCAGACCCGGTACTGCTCGGTGCTGAGCTCGGCGCGCCACTGCGCCTCGCTCTTGGTCAGTTTCTCGTCCATTTCCAACATCTCCTCACGCGGAACGTATCAGGCGCGCCTGCACCACCGCCACCGTCATGGCATCGCGATCGATGATGGACGGCAGCATGGGATAGCTGTCCAGCAGCGGCTCGGGGCGGCGGCACGCCGCCTGCTCCAGTCGCACCCGGGTTTGGCGACTCAGGTTCGGGTGCGCCAGCAGCAGAGCGGCGTGCCAGTCGTGAAAGTCGCGCACCAGTTGGGCATCGGCAGGGTCGGACCACTGCTCGTCGACCAGCAGTTCCGGGAACGCCTCCACCGGCAGTCGGCGTCCGGGCATATCCGCGTCCAGATGCAGACCGCCCTGCCCGATCCCCGCACCGTCTTCGGTGCGTTCGAACCACTGTGCGGCCGGCATCGGGCGGGCGGCGTAGTTGACCAGCGTACGCAGGCGTTCCTGATGATAGCTTCCGGACGCGCTCCCTTGCCGTTGCCGCGTCTTGAAGCCGCTGTCGCCCGGCAGAAAGGGACGCCAGAACGGGTCGGTCACCTCGTGCACGTCCCGCTGCCAGCGGCAGGTCTTGAGCAGCGCCAGGGGCAGGCCGGAAGCGCGCTCCAGCAGCCACAGCTCGTAGCGATCGCCCAACGCAAACGGCATGACCGGACGATCGCTCAGCGCGCGCTGCAGCTCTCCCCGTCCGAGGTCGTCCCACGACGGCGCCGTACCCTGCGACTCGGACCAGAAGCGTTCACTGTCGTAGACCCGGCGCGCCTGCCAGGCACGCCCGTCGGTGGAGTACGCCCGCACGCCGCCCGCATCCACCACCTGTATGACACCGAGGTAGGGATTGACCCGTCGCAGGCTGTAGTAGTCGACCCGTGCAGACATGGAAGCCCCGTCGCCTCTTCACCGGAATCCGGCAACCGCCCCGACACGGCAGGAACCGGTTGCCAGGGGTTGACCGCTGGGGCCTATGCTACCGCCGGCAGCACCGGAAGAACCAATAACCCCATCCGAACAGGCGATTGGAGCCGCCCAGGGTCAGACCGACCGACACGGCGCCGGCCGTCGGCCTTATCGGCGCAGCGCCGGCGGGGATACCCACTGTCGACAGCGCCATACCGGCGGGCCGGACCCGCCGGACCTCGAATCACCGGCTCTCCGGCCCCCCGCCGGGCGTGTAGACAGGAAAGGGCGTGACGTTGCCTCCGCCGGGAGCATCGGTCACCTTGCTCACGCCCTGCTGTTCGACCTCGTCAATGCGCACCACCGCATGCATGGGGATGTGGATGCGGCTGACGCCGTCGAACTCGGCCTTGAGCTTCTCTTCGGAGGGGTCCACCAGCACATCGGAACGTTCCCCGAAAATCAGGTCGCGGACTTCGACGAAGCCGTACAGCCCACCCTGGCTGACCTGTTTGGCATACAGCTCGTAGACCTTGCCCTGATTCACAAAGAACACCCGATAGATCCGCTTGTTCGCCATACTTCAGTCGCCTCGTTGCCACGCGCCGCCCGTGGCCATGGTAACCAGCGCCCGGGCGGCTGTGAACCGAGCCCTGCACCGGCGCTGACCCGCGATCGCCGGACCGGTATCATGATCGGCCGGCAAGCCTTCCGGAGCCACCATGCCACCTTTGTCGAACCAATCCCCGGCGCAGGAGCCGGTTCTGGCCTGGCAGGACATCGATGAGGCCCCCCTGAGGGCCCTGCTGGCACGCTATGGGCTGGCCGTGGTGGCGTTGGCCGCCGACGCTCCCGTACCCGGCAGCTTCTGGGGGGCGCCGGAGACCGGGCTGATCGGCGCATGCCTGTATGTGCGCCCCGACACACCGGTGCACTCTATCCTTCACGAAGCCTGTCATTACGTCTGTATGGACGCCCGGCGCCGGGCACGGCTGCATACCGACGCGGGCGGCGACTACGACGAGGAAAATGCGGTGTGTTACCTGCAGATTCTGCTGGGCGGAATGCTGGAGCAGGTGGGGCGCGCCCGCATTGCGCGGGACATGGACCGGTGGGGCTACAGCTTCCGGCTGGGCTCGGCCGGGGCCTGGTTCGCCCGCGACGCCGACGATGCCCGGCGCTGGCTGGAGGACCACGAACTGGTCCGCCAGGGCAGGCCCACCTGGACGGTACGCGCCTGAGCGACGGGCGCCGTCAATGCACTCCGACCCCCACGCCCACCCCGAAATGCACGTTGGAGCGCCGGGCCGGACTCCGGGTGGGCCACAGGTACAGCTGCCGGGCCTTCACCACCGGGAAGGTATAGGGCGCCTGACCGACCTTGCCCTGACTGACGCCATGCAGCGTACCCACCACGGTGATTTCCCGGCCGGGGGCGAAGTCCACCGTCTCCAGGTAACCGGCCTTCTCCACCAGAAAGCGCCTCTGGGGCTTTGCCGCGGTGTCCGGCCCAAGGCTGCCATCCAGGGGATAACCGAGCACCTGCAGCTGGGTGCGGTGGCGCAGATTGGTCGCCTGCACGATGGTGCCCGCCCACAGCACCTGGTGCCCCGAGAACCGTGCCGGGTGGTAGGCCGCGGCCGACGGCGTTATGGTCCGATCGACCCCGCTGGTGTCCAGGGGCGGCGTGGTGGCGCAGCCGGCCACCAGCGCCACGATTGCCCCGACAATCACTAACCGCGACACGGCCATGGCGGCGTTCACCTCACGGCCAGTAGGGAGGGCCGTACCAGGGATACGGGTACCAGGGATCGTACGTCCAGGGCGGCGGGCCCCAGTATGACGGTTCGTAGGCCGGCTCGGGGGGCCACAGGTAGTAGTGACTGACATCCACCGTGGGGAACAGATAGGGGTACTTGCCGATATCCTTGCGCACGGTGCCGGATACCGTGCCGGTCACGGTCAGCTGGCGGCCGCTGGCGTAGACGGCGGGATCCAGGAAGCCGTGAACCTCGGCGATGAACCGCCCCTCCGTCGTGTCGGTGTCCTTGGGTTGACCGTCGCCGTGCAGGGGCCGGGACACCACTTCGATCCAGGTCGAGTTGTGGCGATTGTCCAGAGTCGCAATGGTGCCCCCCCAGCGCACCCGCCGCCCCTGGTAGGCCTTGGGATCGGCGCGTACGGCGGCCACCGACGGCCCATTGGCAACCGGCTGGCGGATGGGCGCAGGCACAGGGGTGGCGCAACCGGCCAGCACTCCCGCCAGCACGGCACCGCAGGCCAGTTTCACGACGCCGTGGACGCGCTGCGTGACCAGAGCCATTCCTTGCCCTCCCGCGTGCATCGTAGGCCGGGCCGATGCCCGGCGGTTAAGTACCGCGCCCTGCTGTGGTAGCCTCTTAGTCTAGGACATTTGCTTCGAGCGATGGTGCGCCGGTGACCTCTCTCAATATCCGCCCTGATGACACGGGCTTGCAGAGCATCAAACGAACCGACCGCGCGGCTTCGGCGAGCCCGGCGCCGCCGAGCCCCAGTGCTCCCGCCTCGGCGGTCCACAGCGAAGCCCGGCAGTCCCTGCCCGCGCCGCCCAGCGGGCACCGGCGCGAGCGCCGCAAGGGCGAACGCCGCAAGCGCAATCTGCCCGTGCTCCTGGATACCCGCAGCCAGGGCGACCGGCGCCGCGACGGTGCCGACGCCGAAACGGGCTCCGCCGGCATCGATATCTACGTCTGACGGCCGACCCGCCACCGCGACCCTACACGCTACGGCCTTCGCGCACCGACGGATCCTCGGCCTCGGTGCGCCGTGCGGTCTTCAGACCTATCCACGCCAGGGCTTCCAGGACACCCTGCACCTGGGAACGGGTGCGCTGCGCCTCACGCAGCCACTCGCAGCTGTCGCAGTGACAGGCACGGGTGTCGTGACCCCAGCCGGTGGCGCGGGACTGCACGTAGCAGATGCCCAGGTCCAACGCCTTGTCCAGTTCCTCCAGGCGCTGCTGCTTGAGCGTGGCGATCTCGTCGTTGCGATTCAACCACTCGCACTCCATGCCGAACTCGCAGTCCCGACAACGCCGGTCGTGGGCATCGTAGTAGCCGCTGTGGGGACAACCGCTGAGATCCAGGTATTCGCGCACCTGGTAGCGCGGGAAATCGAGCAGATTGACGACCTTGTCCTCAATCATGGCGACACCTCCGGAGCTGCCATACGGGGCCACGCCGCGGCACGCGGCTCCGCTTCAACTGGAGCTCAACATACCCTGGCCGTGCCGTCGTCGCATTGACCCAGCGCAACCATCGCGAACGGGCCGGCCCCGTCGGCGCCTGTGTCCTGACCGGGAACCGGGCGAGGGGGCAGGTCCGGGCGTCAGCGTCTCAACTTCGCCAGCGCATCGGCCATCGCCGTATTGGCCGGCGGCGCCGCGGGACGCTCGCGGCGCGGCTTGCGGGAGCGCTCCCGGGCGGGCGCCGGCGCGGCCCGACCGTCCCCGGCCGGCGCAGCGCCGTCCTTGCGCATGCTCAGCGCAATGCGCTTGCGTTTGAGGTCCACGTCCAGGACCGTCACCGTGACGATGTCGCCCGCCTTCACCACCGTGCGCGGATCGGATACGAAGCGATCGGCGAGGGCCGAGATATGGACGAGGCCGTCCTGATGGACGCCGATGTCCACGAAGGCGCCGAAGTTGGCCACGTTGGTCACCACCCCCTCCAGACGCATGCCGGGCTTGAGGTCTTCCATGCGCTCCACGCCGTCGCGGAAGGCTGCCGTGCGGAACTCCGGACGCGGGTCGCGCCCGGGTTTTTCCAGCTCCGCGAGAATGTCGCGCACGGTGGGCGTTCCGAAGGTGTCATCGGTGAAATCGTTGGCCGACAGGCCGCGCAGATAGCGGCTGTCGCCGATCAGCTGGGCGATGTCCCGGCCGCCGGCGGCCAGGATGCGCTCCACCACCGGATAGGCCTCGGGATGCACCGACGAGGCGTCCAGCGGGTTGTCGCCGTCCATGATGCGCAGGAAACCCGCCGCCTGTTCGAAGGCCTTGGGACCGAGACGCTGCACTTTCGTGAACTGGCGCCGGTCGCGGAACGGGCCGTGGTCGTTGCGATGGGCGACGATGTTCTCGGCCAGCCCCGGCCCCAGCCCCGATACCCGGGCCAGCAGCGGCACCGAGGCGGTGTTGACGTCCACACCCACGGCGTTCACACAGTCCTCCACCACGTTGTCCAGGCTCCGGGCGAGCCGGGCCTGGCCCACGTCGTGCTGGTACTGGCCCACGCCGATGGACTTGGGCTCGATCTTCACCAGTTCGGCGAGCGGGTCCTGCAGGCGCCGGGCGATGGACGCCGCCCCCCGCAGGGACACGTCCAGGTCGGGAAACTCCCGGGCGGCCGTCTCCGATGCCGAATACACCGAGGCGCCCGCCTCCGAGACCATCACCTTGGTCAGACCCAGGTCGGGGTGGCGTTTGATCAGGTCCGCCACCAGCCGGTCGGTTTCCCGCGAGGCGGTGCCGTTGCCGATGCTGACCAGATCCACCCGATGCTTGCGGGCAAGCCCCGCCAGGGCGGCAATGGACCCGTCCCACTGCTTCCTGGGGGCATGGGGATAGATGGTGGCGGTATCCACCAGCTTGCCGGTCCGGTCCACCACCGCCACCTTGACCCCGGTGCGGATGCCCGGATCCAGGCCCATGGTGGCGCGCGGGCCGGCCGGTGCGGCCAGCAGCAGATCCTTGAGATTATGGGCGAACACCTGAATGGCTTCGGCCTCGGCGCCCTCCCGAAGGCGCTTTTTCATCTCCAGTTCCAGGTGCAGGGACAGCTTCACCCGCCAGGCCCAGCGGGCGCTGTCGGCCAACCAGGCATCCGCCGGCCGGCCGGCGCTCCGCAGACCGAAACGGCGGGCGATCATGGTCTCGGCCACCGACGGTCCCGGGCGCGGCTCGCCGGCGTCATCGACCTCGTCGATCAGCAGCTTCAGGGACAGCACCCCTTCGCTCTGCCCCCGGAACATGGCCAGAGCGCGGTGCGAAGGGATGGATTTGATGGGCTCCATGGCGGCGAAGTAGTCGGCGAACTTGGCGCCTTCCTGCTCCTTGCCGGCCACCACGGTGGACTGCAGGCGCCCGTGGTCCCAGGCGTACTCGCGCAGCTCGCCCACCAGTTCGGCGTCCTCGGCGAACAGCTCCATGAGGATCTGGCGGGCACCGTCCAGGGCGGCGGCCCCGTCGGCCACGCCCTTGTCCGCATCCACATAGCGATCCGACTCGCTGTGGGGATCGAGCCCGGGGTTGTCCAGCAGCCCCATGGCCAGGGGTTCCAGACCGGCTT
>DATFML010000218.1:0-4164 GCA_035266965.1 Gammaproteobacteria bacterium | reverse complement strand
GGAAAACACGGAAAGCACGGACGGGTTTATTCGGTGTAATGCGCTGCGCTTATTGCGCCCTACATGATTTTCCCTTCTGGAGCCACGGAAGGGAAGAGGCAAAGGCAAAGCGCCACGGAAAACACGGAAAGCACGGAAAGCACGGGCGAGTTTATTCGGCGCAATGCGCTGCGCTTATTGCGCCCTACATGACTGGAGCCACGGAATCCACGGAAGGGATAAGCGGAGCGCCGGTGTGGTGTTGAGGAACGATGCCAGCGACCGATGTGGATACGATTGTCGATGAACCGTTCTTAATTGAAATTTCCGTGCTTTCCGTGTTTTCCGTGGCGCCTTTGATTTTCGTTGGAGGTTTTTCCGTGGGTTCCGTGGATTCCGTGGCTCTCACGCGGTAGCGCGACCAAGCTAGGCGTAACGACCAACCATGGCGTGGCAGCAGATCAGTTTCGAAGTTGCCGAGTCCGACGGTGAGCGGGCCGAAGAGGTGCTTTCCGAGCTGGGCGCTCTGTCGGTGACCCTGCGGGATGCGGAGGACCAGCCTATTTTCGAGCCGCCGCCGGGGGCGACGCCCCTGTGGGCGCGCATTCAGGTGGTGGGGCTGTTCGATGCCGATATCGACATGGCGCGGGTGCGCCGCGCCCTGACCGATGCCTTCGGGCCGTCGGTGCTCGAAGCACTCGCCGTGGCGCCCCTGGAAGACCGGGACTGGGTGCGGGCGTGGATGGACGACTTCCATCCCATGCAGTTCGGCGCTCGTCTGTGGGTCTGTCCCAGCGGCTACGAGCCACCCGATCCCTCGGCGGTGAATCTGTATCTGGATCCCGGCCTGGCCTTCGGCACCGGCACCCATGCCACCACCGCTCTGTGTCTGCAATGGCTGGATGCCCATCCGCCCGTGGACGCGGAGGTCATCGACTACGGTTGCGGCTCCGGCATTCTGGCGGTGGCCGGCGTCCGACTCGGTGCGCGTCATGTGTGGGCGGTGGACAACGACCCCCAGGCCCTGGTCGCGACTCGCGACAACGCCCAGCGCAACGGCGTGGCCGATTCCATTGACGCGGTCTTGCCGGAAGGGCTGCCGGCGGTGCAGGCCGACCTGCTGCTTGCCAACATACTGGCCGGTCCGCTCCTGGATCTGGCGCCGGTATTTGCCGACCGCGTTCGAAGCGGGGGTTCGGTCGTGCTGTCGGGTATTCTGGAGAATCAGGTGCAGCCGCTGCTGCAGGCCTATGGCCGCTGGTTCGAGATGGGGCCTGTGGTGACCCGGGACGGGTGGACGCGACTGGTGGGCATGCGCCGGAACTCTGTCGAGGCCGTGTGACCGGCCGCCTACACCCGCACACCGAATGGCGTTACCATCTGTGCCACCCATGCCTGCCCGACACCGCCTGGACGCGATGCCCATGTATACCAGTTGCCCGACCTGTCACACGGTGTTCCGGTTGCACCCGGACCAGCTCGGTGTGGCCAACGGGCTGGTGCGTTGCGGGGTGTGCGATCAGTCCTTTCTCGCCCTGGGGCGGTTGTACGAGAGCCTGGATGATGTTCCCCGGGTAACGCCGCCGGCGGATGTGGTGCCCGTTGAAACCGACACGCTGGCGCCGCCTCTGTCATCGGCACCGCCAGCGGCGCAGCCCGCGCCCGCCGAGCCCCCGCCATCGATCGAACCACCGCCATCCACCGAGCGGAATCCAGCGACCGAACCACCGCCGCCGACCGCACCGGGTCCTGCGTCCACGACGGCGCCGCCCGCCGAAGCATCCGGGACGATCGCCCAGCCGGCGGCGGACGAGAGCGCGCCTGGCGGGGAAACCCCTGCCGTGGTCGAGGGCCGGCGCAGCGAACCGGTGGTGCCTTCGGGGTTCGCGCTGGAGGAGGAGGCCGAGGAGCCGGAGCTGCATGTGTTCGCCGATGACATGCCTCCCATTCTGAAGGCCGATCTGGAAGCGGAAGCCCAGCGGCGCCATCCCGGCGTCGTTGTGGCGGGCATACTCGCAGGCCTCGTTCTGTTGGCCGGGCTGGGAGTACAGTATGTTTACTACAACCGCGCCACACTGGCGGGCAACCCGCAGGTGCGCCCATGGTTGGTGCGCCTGTGCGGCGCGGTGGGTTGCGAGCTGCCTCTGCCCCGCGATCCGCAACGCCTCGAACTGCTGTCCCGAGACGTGCACAGCGATCCCAATGCCAACAAAGCGTTGCTGATCAGTGCGACTTTTGTGAACCGTGCCCCCTTTCGTCAGGCCTATCCTTTACTTGGTGTACGCTTCTCGAATGTTTCGGGCGCGCTTATTGCAGCGCGCTATTTCAAGCCTGCCGAGTACCTGTCTCCCGGCTCGAATATTGACGCGGGCATCGCGTCCGGTGCCACCGTGCATGTCAGCTTTGCCGTCTCGGACCCCGGCAAGAAAGCCGTGTCCTACGAGCTGAACTTCCGTTAGGTAAGCGCTGCACAGGCTGCTGAAGTGACCCTCACGGCGTTGTAAAAGGCGTTCCGAATGCTCGTTTATTTCCTGTAAACGCCGCTTCCGCGTTCCTTTGTGTCTTGTGATTGTCCGCTTTATCGTCCTGCGCAGAGCTGCCTTGGTCGCCGTTCGCCCGGCCCCGAACACATCCGGCGCCCCGGGTGCAGGACGCCAAAGCGTGCCGTCCTGCACGCTGTTTTCTCTGTTGGCAATTACTTACCGTTTTTCGAAAGGCGCCGGAACGAAAAGGGTCGCCGCGGTGCTTTATCCGGCTGCACCGAACGAGTATCATGACCCGCTCCCGCGGAAGCCTGCTTCGGCTCCGTTCCCACCGAGGCACCGAATGCAGATCGGACCATACCGTCTGGACAACAGGCTCGTATTGGCTCCCATGGCAGGAGTCACCGACCGCCCTTTCCGGCAGTTGTGCCGGCGGCTGGGTGCGGGCATGGCTGTGTCGGAAATGGTCTCGTCCAATGCCCGCCTCTGGAACAGCGCCAAGACCCGCAGGCGCATCGACCACGATGGCGAGCCGTTGCCCCGCTCGGTGCAGATCGCCGGCGCCGATCCCGCGCAGATGGCCGAGGCCGCGCGCTTCAACGTGGCCCACGGCGCACAGATCATCGACATCAACATGGGTTGTCCCGCCAAGAAGGTGTGCAACGTGATGGCGGGCTCCGCGTTGCTGCGCGACGAATCCCTGGTGGCGCGTATTCTGGATGCGGTGGTGGCCGCCGTGGAGGTGCCGGTCACCCTGAAGATCCGCACCGGTTGGGATGACGGTCACCGCAACGGGGTCGCGATTGCGCGCATCGCCCAGCAGGCCGGCGTGCAGGCCCTGGCGGTGCACGGCCGCTCCCGCGCCGGCGGCTTCAAGACCGAGGTGGAATACGACACCATGCGCGCCATCAGGAACGCCGTGTCCATTCCGGTCATTGCCAATGGCGATATCGACACGCCCGAACGGGCCGCGCATGTGCTGAGCTACACCGGTGCCGACGGCCTGATGATCGGCCGCGCCGCCCAGGGCCGGCCCTGGATCTTCCGGGAGATCGCCCATTTTCTGGCCACCGGCGAGCATCTGCCGGAGCCTGCTGTCGAGGAAGTCCGCGACGTCATGCTGGGCCACCTGCGACACCTGTATGAGTTCTATGGTGAGTACACCGGCGTACGTGTGGCCCGCAAGCATGTGTCCTGGTACGTCAAAGACAAGGTCGACGACGAGGCGTTTCGCCGTCACTTCAATACCGTGGAGAACGCCTCCGAGCAGTTGCGCCTGACGAGGGAGTACTTCCTTCGGCTGGGCGATGCCCGGGGGCTGGCGGCATGAGCCGGGCGGCCTCCGAGGACAGTGCCGCCCGCAGTCGCGCTCCCAGCCGCAAGGACCTGGAGCGGCCTTTGGGGGACTGCGTCAGGATCGCCCTGGAAGGGTATTTTCGTGACCTGGACGGGCATGGAGCGGCTGACGTCTATCGGATGGTGCTGGGGGAAGTGGAGCCTGCGTTGCTGCAGACCGTTGTCAATTATGCCGAGGGCAATCAGACCCGCGCGGCCGAGATCCTTGGCATCACCCGCAGCACGCTGCGCAAGAAGCTCAAACAATACGGCATCGAGATCGAATAGCTCGCTTGCCGCCTGTAGCTGGGTAACGTCCGGCAGGCCTGGCAGTGGGGACACTCGTCATAACAACGCCGGTTGGCTG
>DATFML010000217.1:0-19973 GCA_035266965.1 Gammaproteobacteria bacterium | reverse complement strand
GACCGCGCCCGCCGTGTAGCTAACGACGCCGACGTTCAACATGAAGCCAACCCGTTGGATTCATTTTGGATATACACCGCCCGGCAAGCCGCAGCCGGTCGAACCGCACCCCCAGGATCACCGCTTTGTACAGTGTATCATTTACTGAGACACGGTCCGGCACAAGCTGACTTCAGTGGGCGCCCTTGCCAAGCAGAATCACCTCTGCAGTCTGCAGAAGTATCAGCAAGTCAAGGAAAATACTATAATTTTTTACGTAGTAGAGATCGTATTGCAGCTTTTCGAAAGCGTCCTGCTCGGACGCACCGTATTGATAGCAGATCTGGGCCCAACCGGTCAGGCCCGGTTTCACCCGATGGCGTTCATGATAGTAGGGAAGTGCATGCCCCAACTGCTGGACGAACTCGGGGCGCTCCGGCCGCGGACCGACGAAGCTCATCTCACCGCGCAATACGTTGAACAGTTGGGGCAGTTCGTCCAGACGCGCCTTGCGAATGACCGCGCCAACCCGCGTGACACGGCTGTCGTTGCGCTGGGCCCAGCGGGCTACGCCGTCCTTCTCGGCATCGATGCTCATGCTTCTGAACTTGATGATCTCGAACGGAGCGCCGTTCTCCCCGCTGCGCACCTGCCGAAACAGGATCGGTCCCTTGCCGCCGCTCTCGATGAAGATGGCCAACGCCACCAGTGCCATCGTCGGTACGGCAATCGGCAGCAGCACCAGGCTGGCGGTGATGTCGAACAGCCGCTTGGCCGCCGAACGCAGAACACCGCGCTGAAAGCCATCGGAGAGGAACATCCAGCTGGGCTGCAGGATATCCAACTTGACTTTGCCGGTCTCTCTTTCGAAAAACGTCAGCAGGTCAACGACGTCGACTCCATTCATCTTGCAGTCCAGAATATCGTGTACCGGCAACGCCTTACGCCGATCATCCACGGCAACCACCATCTCGTTGATGTGCTGCTCCTTGACGTACTGGGCCAGCGGGCGATCGAGTTCGATGACGTTGTCCCCGGATTCGTCCGTCGACGTTTCCGGTCCCATTCGTACATAGCCCGCAATCACAGCGCCGTGGACGTCACCCGCATTGCGCAGTTGCCTGATCAGTCCCGCCTTCTGCCCGGCACCCAGTACCAGCACGCGCCGTTTGAAGTTGTTCTGGTCGGCGGTGCTCATGAAGACCACGCGTGCGGCAAGAATTCCCATGAAGGCCACCACCGAGGTGAGCGCCAGCACCCCGCGGCCGAGAAACAACGAGGGAACCACGTAGTAAGCGATACTCAAGGGGACAAAGCCCAGCACGAATGCGGCCGCCACACGCAGGGCCATGCCTTTGCGATCCTGCATGGAACCGCGCTGGTAGAGGCCGAGGGCGGTCATGCTCAGGGTCATCAACACGGCATAGGTGAAAGCCTTCGGGAAGACCGGCCCGACGGCATGCCCGAGCGAACTCAGGTCGCCTCGAAAACGGAGCTCGATGCCCGCGATAACGGCCACCGCGAAAATCGACATCTCTGCTGCACCCAGGGTGAGAAACCCCGCGGGAATGTAGTGCCTGAACACCCTAACCGTGGCCATTGTTCTTTATGTCCTTGTACCGACAGTATTGTTGGGTCCGGATCGTTACTGCATGCCCGCCTTTGACGGCCCCCCGGCCACCGGACCACCGTTCTCCGCTATTCTACGGACGAACCCGGTGATAGCGCATAGAGCGATAAGAACGAAGTTCTGTAAGAAAATGCCTACACGGATAAGACCCGCCCATTTGTCCCCCTCCCTGACCTCGGTCTGACGGGTGCTGCAGACGAAACTCGGCGGAGCATGCTCTCCGCCACGGAACGGCGATCGTGAGGGCGGCACAGGGGCCACCGGCCATCTGCCGGTCGTCAGCCGTGTATGCTGTCGCCGATTCGGAAATGCACCCCCATTAATTGGGGGTAGCTCATGGGATTGCACATATCAATGACGACCAAGGCTTATGATCCCGCCCGCACCATTGTCTGCGCTTATGGATATTCAGGGGACCGGGATGCTCCCGGCTACTGGAGGAATCCGGGGATCAGAGAAACCGTTCTATGTCGTGCGCTTTCAGTCCCCAGGCGAACACGGAAAACAGCTTGCGGTTGGTATGCCGCAGGCGGCTGACGAGGGTTTCGGTGAGCGCCCGTAACACTCGATAGCCCACGGCCGGGTGGCTGTCGAAAAAGTCGAACAGGTCGTCGCCGCGAATGACGATGAGGGTACAGTCCGATACCGCGACCACGGAAGCGGACCGGGGGCAGTTGTCGAACAGGGCCAGTTCCCCGAACACAGCCCCGGCCTCCAGATCACACACACCGGAACGCATCAAGCGGGGCCCTTCCAGGACTACGTTGCCGATCACCCGTACGCGACCGGACTCCAGGAGGTAGACTTCCCGACCCTGCGAGCCCTCCTCGAACAGGGTCGCGTCGGCCGGGACCGATCGACGCACCCAATACCGGCCTTCCCGGAAATCCGGATGGGCAAGCAGGCTGTCCACGGCCTCTTTCATCGGTGGGTAACTCCGGCTGTACGGACCGCTCCGGTCCGCCGGTCCGAGTGGAACTGCAACCGCCAACGCACGGACACTGCCCGGATTCGTTGCACCGCCACCCTTTCGATTGTTTTCGTACCGGAAATCATGAGCCAACAGCCGATGGTTACTGTCGGGCTGCCCTGCCCGCAGGCCCAGAGACTATGGTAGCAGGACTCGAACCGCAGGCATTTTCGATCTCGACCCCTGACATGCCCGCACCGGCGCGGGACCCTCCCGGGGAATCAACGGGTTCAAAGCAACCGGATCCGCCGTGGCCATGGTTCAAATCGGCCGTCCCGCTGCGGGGAACGCACGCAGAACGCCTGGATGAAGGTTTATTTTCAGGCGATTGCGAGCATGGCATGGTCTCTGCTACGGAACACTGCCGGGACCGGACGCTGGGCAGTCCGAACCCGGACTCCGCTCGCCGGCCACCGTGCCTCCGTGCTGGCGCCGCGCGACGGCTGTTTCGGGTGCCCGGAGCGCCGCCGGGGCCCCACCAGGAGCGCCCGCGCCAAGGTTGGCGGGCAGGGATGACACTCTCATCGCGATTTCGAGGCTCGGCCATGGAATACGCACAAAGCTACCCCACTTCCGGCCAGCAGACCGCCTTCGGCGCGCTGCGGGTCACATTCGGCATCATCTGGCTGATCAACGCGTGGTTCCAGATCCAAAGTATTTCCCTGGGCCATTTCCTACACTGGTTCGCCGAAAATCACAGTGGGGAATCCCCCTGGCTGCACGCCTATATCGGCTGGATCTTCCACGGGATCCAACTCACGGGGACATTGCCGATTGAGGTGACCATCGCGGTGGTGGATATTTTGCTGGCCCTGTCCCTGCTGACCGGTCTATGGCTCAGGTTCTTCGGCGTGGTCGGCATACTCTACGGATTGTTCGTGTGGTCGACGATGGGCGCCCTGGGCGAGCCCTACAGTACCGGCGCCACCGACCCGGGCCCCGGCATCGTATATGCCATCGCCTTTCTGTTGATCACACTGGCGGCACCCATCGACAGCCAGGACACCTCTCCCCCAGGCGGCGCCGACGTCGCCCCGGCAGCGCATCCGGGAGGCGCGCTCGACCGTTTCACGATCGGCAGGATACTGTTCGGTCTGTTGTGGGCGTTCGATGCCTCATGGAAGTGGCATCCCTATTTCTTCTCCCACTTCGCCAGCTACATCAGTCACGCCGAGGCGGGCCAGCCGGCCTGGATGGTGGCGTACGATCAGTTCGTCGTGCATGTCATCCATCTGATCGGGCCCGGAATCTGCGGCTTGCTGGTGGCAATACTGGAGACGCTGCTGGCGGTCAGCCTGCTTTCGGGCAAATGGCTGCGGCTGTTCCTGCCGCTGGGTGCGCTGTTCACGTTGGGGATCTGGACCACCGCGGAAGGCTGGGGGGGCCCCTACAGCGCCGGATCGACAGGCATGCCGGGTAATCTGGTTGGCAACGCGGTGCTGTACAGCTTCATCTTCGCATTTTTCATCGTTGTCTACTATCCCTTATACAACGAGCGTCGCCCGACCGAGTCAGCGCAGCTGAGCGAGGCCTAGGAAACCTCTGCGCAGGTCGATCAAGGGGATGATCACCAGGCGCAAAGGGGCGGGGAAGCGCAGTTCACACAGGGTCTGTCGCTTCGCGACCCCAGCCCCTTTGCAACGCCTTGAGCGCCGCTTCAGCGGCCTGTGCGGAGGTTCCCTAGTGGTACATGCGCGAGCCCTCGGCACGCACTCTGTGAGAGCCACGGTTTGCCTTCGCACATTGCAGAGGGGGAGACAGTCCGATACTGAGGAGCCCACCGGGGAAGCACCGCCGGCGGGACCGGCTTTGCGTGACGGTGAGCATTCGGCCACCGGGCCCCATATCGGGCCGGCCACGGTCCGGGACACAATGTTAAGGAGGACTTTCGACATGAGCACATCATCGACCCGTCTGTGGCGCTATTTCGCCAAATACGCACTTCCGCTTCTGCTTCTGGCGGGCGCACCTGCCGCCGCCTGGGCAGGGTCCGAAGGAGCTGCGCTGAAACAAGTCGCCACAGCCATCGAACACGCGCACTTTGCCAGCGAGGGCAAGACCACGAGTATCGCGCACCTTCACCTTCATCATGTCATCAACTGCCTGGTGGGCCCCAAAGGCAAGGGCTTCGACGGCGCGGTGGGTGATCCCTGCAAGGGCGAGGGCAACGGGGCACTGAACGATTTCAACGGCCCCCAACGCGAACGCGTTACCCTCGAGCAAGCGCTTTCATTGGCCCGGATCGGCACACGCCTGCGGTACTACGAGCCTGCCCACCACGTGGCGCTCGCCGTGCATGCACTGTTGATTGACGCCCACAAGGCGATGAAAGGGGAATAGGGGGCGCACGTTCACGGACTACCTGCGTCCTGTGACAGGCCGAATCGACAGCCGCCATATCGTGTAATCGAACGGCTGCCGCTACCCCTGTGGTCCGGTTTTCGCCGGCGCCGGAGAGGCTTGAGGAGACGGTGCTGTCGAGGCGGGCTGAATCCTGACGCCTTCGATATTGACATGCAGGTGCACGTAACGCCCCAGCATGCCCCGATCGGCGTTAATTCCGAAGCGCGTCCGGTCCAGGGTGGTTTCGGCCACGTAGCCCGTCAGGTAACCGCCCCAGGGCGGGGGAAGCTCGGGCACCGGACCGCTACCCAGACGGTGTACCCGGAACACGACGACATGGGTCGCTCCATGCAGGGTCAGCTTTCCGTACAGCCGACCGTCGTCGGGGCCGGTGACTTCAAAACGGGTGCTCACGAAACGGATGTCGGGGTACTTGTGGACATCGAAGAAGTGCGGCCCCCGCAAGTCCCTGTCCCTCGCCTTCTCATTGGTATCGATGCTGGCGGCCGGAATCCGCACGGTGACCCGGTCCTGCGCGGGGTGCCCGGGATTGACAGTGAAACTGCCGCCAATCTTGTCGAAGCGGCCCGCAACGATTCCGATGCGGGCATGGCCGATGGTGAACCACGCCAGGGAATGATCCGGATCGATACGATAGGTGCCGCCGGGCGCGTCCCGGAGCAGGTGGTAGGGCGTCGAGGCACACGAGACAGCCGGCAGCCCCAGGACGGTCAGCAACAACCCAAGTCTGCCCAGGTGCCCGGTCATTGCATCCGCTGTCTTCATATCCGACTCCGATGGGTTTGGCGGTCCGGGAGACGCGTCGGGCCGAATGGACCCGTCGCCTGCCTTGCCCGGGCTTGACGAACTCTTCGACAACGAAGCAGGGAAAAAGGTCGCTCCCACGGCCTCTATGCGGTACTTGTTGCGCCGGCTTGAAGGGGCTCGGCACACCCCCGGCCGAAGCTTCGCGGCCCGTCCGGAAGCGCGTCGTCAAAGCGACTGCGACACATGGTCCAATATTGCGGGCCTGGGTGCCACAGGCACGGTCCCATCCGCCATTACAAAGACACCGCGGGGAGAAGCACCATGGCATGCCCAGCGCCATGAAAGCGATGGCGCCACCGCGCCGATCCATTTGCGCGGAGCACCTCGTGCAGGATGCAACCGAACGGGGCGCCGGTCCCCGTTTCAGGACCGGCAATCGCCTGTGCGACAATCGGGCTGCGGAGAAGCCGGCGGGCTCAACAAACCGTGTTCCACCGCCAACCGGGTGATGGCGGCATCATCGTGCGTGCCCAGCTTTGCCCGCACCTGCCGACGGTGATTGTTGACGGTCTTGGCATGCAGGTGCAGGCGCCGGGAAATCTCGGCCGTATCGCATCCCTGGGCCAGCAGAACCATCACCTGCAGCTGCCGCAGACTGAAGGTTTCGAAAGGAGACCGTTGGCGTTCGTCGATCAGAGACTGGGACAGTCGATCGGCGATATCGGGTGCAATATAGCGTTCGCCGCGATGCGCCGCCCGAACCGCTTCGACCAGATGAGCGGGTCGCCCTTGAAGCGTGAGGTGGCCCACGGCGCCACAGCGCAACAGGATACCCGGGTAGGAACGTTGGGCATGGGCGGTAACCAGCAGGGTATGAAGCCCGCGAAAGCGTGCGGCACGGCGCAGCACTTCCAGCGCGCCCACGCCGCGCATATCCAGCCCGATGACCGCCACATCCAGGTCACCGGCCCTGGCTCTCTGGAGGACGTCCTCGGCACCCCAGTCTTCTCCGAGCACCACGATGTCAGGCATCTGCGCCAGCATTTGGCGCACGGACACCCCACCGAAGCTAAGATCTCGACCGATGGCCACCCGAATCATGCCAACCCCAAAACTGACGCCAGGTACCTTGGTCAGTTATCGGAACTGGATCACAAAACATGAGCCCTCGGTACCAAAGCGCGGCACTTGACTCGAGATGGTGAGTGCAACCGATTAATTAATTAGTACCTTTTTATGGCGCCGAGTGCGCCCCACGACCTCAAACAATCCGACGCGCTGGACTACAGGTGTAAGGGATTACCGCTGTTTGGCATCGCGATTTCCTTATGGCGAACCGAGCCGGCGCGGAGTACAGTGAAACAAGTACCTCCCGTCAGCGACTCGATCCCCTCCCGTGGGGACAGCGCAGACACCTCCCCTACAGATCCGCCAGGAGGAGCATCCATGGAACACCGCATGAACGTTCGGATACCTCTGCACATGGAAGTCGGAATCGAGTTCCCCGGATCCGCATTCATCACCGGCCACACCGGTAACATGAGTTTCGAAGGCATGTACGTCCGTACCGGCAATACCGGCCTGCCGCGCCACGGGCTGGTGAAGGTCGAATTCGTGATCCACGGGCCACAGGAGCACGCTCACTTGCGCGTACCGGCGCTGGTGGTTCGCACAACCCCGGAAGGCGTCGGCCTGATGTTCGGAAACTGCGATGAAGATATCTTCGAGGGTATCGCCCGATTGCTGGAACAGCAGTTCAACGCCGCCGAGGGCCGGACCCCGCGCACATTGCCCGAGTCCGCAGGCGGAACGACGCCCCGGGAATCCTGAGACCGCGGCCCGTTACCTCCGCCCAGCGGCGCCGCGCACATCCCGGAGGGAAACAGGCCCGGTGGCCGGCCGTTGAAGCAGCGGTAGCGACCTTCGATCGCCGCGGAAGACTTCCGTCTTCGACGCGCACGAACCCGAAGCCGCCCCAACGCGCGCGCACCATCGTTACGGATCCAGGGGCGCACAAGGTGCGCCCGGGTCAACGTTCGGGAGCGCATTACTGGCTTATGGTGAGAACGGCGGCACCGTCGAAACGTCCCTCGCGCAACTGCGTCAGCGCCTCATTGGCCTGCTCGAGACCGAAGCGGTGGATTTCGGTGGTCACCGGCACCTCGGGCGCGACTGACAGCAGATCTTCCCCGTCCCGGCGGGTCAGGTTGGCCACCGAACGGACAATGCGCTCTTCCCACAACACCCGGTAGGGAAACGACGGGATGTCGCTCATGTGAATGCCGGCGCATACCACCGCGCCGCCTTTGGCGGTGACGCGCAGCGCCTGCACCACCAGCGGCCCCACCGGCGCAAAAATGATGGCGGCATCCAGTTCCTCCGGTGGCCGCTCAGTGGAGTCTCCCGCCCACACGGCCCCCAGTGAGCGGGCGAACTCCTGGGATCGGGTGTCCCCCGGTCTGCTGAAGGCGTAAACGGACCTGCCCTCGTGAACCGCCACCTGGGCGATGATATGGGCTGCCGCGCCGAAACCGTACAGTCCCAGGCGCTGTGCATGATCGCCGGCCAGCCGATAGGAGCGGTAGCCGATCAGGCCGGCACACAGCAGTGGTGCGGCATCGGCATCGTCGTAGAAGGCGGGTATGGGAAAACAGAAACGTTCGTCCGCTACCGTGTATTCCGCATAGCCGCCGTCGATGTGATAGCCGGTGAACAATGGGTGGTCACACAGATTCTCCTGATCGCGCCTGCAATAGCGACAGGTGCCGTCCACGTGACCCAGCCATGGCACCCCGATGCGATCCCCCACACTGAACCGCTGCGCGCCCGGGCCGCTTCCCACCACGGTGCCTACGATCTCGTGGCCCGGGATCAAGGGCAGTTTCGGATCCGGTAGCTCTCCATCGACGATATGAAGATCCGTACGGCACACACCGCAGGCGTGGACCTTGATCAGTACCTGGCCGGACGCCGGCCGCGGAACGGAAACCTCCGTAAGCTCCAGCGGCTGCTTGGGCGCCTGCAGGACCATGGCGCGCATGGTATCCGGAACGGCATCCATCCCCGCCTCCTTCATAGTCATTCGTGAAAGGCCGGCCGCCTCCCCTTATCCCACCGGGCTTGCGGCACGGGCGCCACCGACGGTACGAGGCCGGGCGGCGCCGTTCCCAGTGTAGTCCAGCGGTGCGCCGCTGCCCGTGGCGGTTGCCTCGGCAACCGGTGGAACCGGGCCGGGCCAGGGGACTCTATACTGGTGACAGGAACCTTTCCCGGCATCTGGCCGGGAGACGATTGCCCTTATACTAAGATTGGCCAGGTTCCGGGGAAGCCACGAATTTCATGCGCGTGCTGTTTGCTGTCCATGACTGGGGACTGGGTCACGCCACCCGGGACCTGGTGTTGATACGCGGCCTGCTGGATACGGGACACTGCGTGACCATTCTTTCCTGCGGCCGGGCCCTGGAGCTGCTGCGCGGGGAATTGGGCGATCGCTGCCAATATCTGCCCTTCCAGGACATCCCCAAGCCCCTGAGCCGCAGACCCGCCTGGTTCTACATCAAAATGAGCCTTTCCATGCCGCTGGTGTTCCATACTTTCCGACGCGAACGCCGGCTGGTGGCCGAACTCTGCCGGCAAGGCGAGATCGACTGCATCGTGTCCGACAGCCGCTTCGGCGTCTGGAGCCACGAAGTCCCCAGCTATCTGCTCTTTCACTCCCTGCGGCAGATCATTCCCGGCCGGCCGCGCGCTCTCGAACGGTTGGTGGAATACTCCCAGCGACGCCTGATGTCCCATGCCATCCGGATCCTGGTCCCCGACCAGGCGGATCACGGCGGCCTGGCCGGGGATCTGTGCCATAACCTGCAGTGTTCCTGGGACGGCCGCGTGGAGTACATCGGCCCGCTGTCCAGCGTCCAACGCGCCCATGCCGAACCCGACGTGGACTACTTCATCAGCGTTTCCGGCGCCGAACCGCAACGCAGCATCTTCGAGGAACTGGTACTGGCGCAGGCTCCGAGCCTTCGCGGGCGGGTGGTCATCGCCTTGGGCCGTCCCGATGTGACCCCGCCCACCGTGAACGACGACGGCCACGTCGCCGTCCACAGTTTCATGGATCGCCGCCAGCAACAGGAGATGATGAACCGGGCACGCCTGGTGGTCACCCGATCGGGCTACACCACCCTGATGGAGCTGGCCGAGCTGGGGAAGAAAGCCCTGCTGATCCCTACCGTCGGTCAGAGCGAGCAGGAATACCTGGCCGAGTATCACGAACGCATGGGGCACATGCATACCGTTCACCAGTCACGACTGGATCTGGCACGGGATGTGGAAATCGCCGAGAGCTATGCCGGCCTGCCCGCCATGGATGGCAGTGCCACCTCAGTACGCCGTTTTCTCGACATCATCGGCGCCTGAACGGCGCAACTCGCCCCTGAGGAGCCAGGCGCTGGGCGCGCAGATGAGCCAGATCGACCCCATCCACACGAGCCGGAATCCCAGCAACATGCTGAGCCCATCCGAAATCCCGTAGCCCCAGGCGTGGGCGGCGCCCATCCCCGCCACCTCGATGACACCCAGCTGGCTGAGCACGCCTCCGAGCATCAGGGTCACCGCCAGCGAGAAGGCATAGATGCTGATCGCCTCGGGCAGATCCAGGCGGACCACGCCGGCCCCGTGTGCAGCGAGCACGAACACGGCGACCAGCGCAAACATGTACAGCGCCCCGAGCATTGCAGCCGGCAGCATCGCGCCCGGGTTGCTGAGCTCTCTCATGGACTCCACGAAACCGGCGAGCGCCCGCCCCAGCCGGGCGAATCGCCCGCGCTGAAGCCACGCCATGGTGTCTGCGTTGCCGGTTCGGGCGCCGGCAAACAGTACGCTCCCTATCAGCACGGCCACTGTGACGAACGCCAGGGGCCGCACCCACTTCCAACCGGGCACCGACAACACCAGCAACGCCAGCAACACCAGCGCACCCTCGATGACCAGGGTCATGGTCGTTGCGGCCGAGGAACGGGCAAATCCGGCCATGCCGGTTCGCCGAAGCACGTAGTTCTGGACATAGATCCCGGACGGCACCGTCAGAGTCATCTCGCCGATCACGAACGCCAGTGTCAACGTCCTCCACGGTACGGCGATGCCCAGCCGCGCGAGCAGGAAACGGAACTGCACGCCTTTCAGCGCCAGGTACACGAAGGCCAGCAGCAAGGCGGCGGCCAGAGTGTGCAGAGGAATGTGGGAAATACCGGCCCATACACGGCCGAGATCGGAAATGCCGAGTGCGAAGGCAAGCAGCGCGATCGCCAGCAACACCGGGATCAACACTCTCGGGCGCACCATGCGGCGCCACGGGCGACCCGCCGGTCGTGTTATGGAGTCGCTCCGTCTTGCTGCCATGAGCCCAGTAGCGCCTGCAGTTCCCGCACCGCGAACCAGAAGCCGCCGTCGCGCCAGCCGTCCCGGAGCGGGCGCTGAACGGCCAGGCCTGCGATGCTGTATCTGTCCTGCCCATCCACTGCCAGCATACCGTCGCGCACGCAGTAGTCCAGGTAATCTCCGACCCGGCGCCACCGGGTGGGCTCGTCCAGCAGGCCCGCATCCACACGGTGGCCCATGGAGGCAAACCGCTTTGCGGCAGCGCCCACCTCAGCGCACAACTGCTCGGCCGGAAATGCCGAACGACCGTGGGCCTGCATGGTGTGCAGACAGTCACTGGCCAGATGGGTGACAGTCACCGTCGTGCCGGAAACGATGAGCTGCATGACGCGCCGATCGGTTTCCCGTCGGCTCAGGCCCCGCATCTGGGTCTGCTCGCTGCCCACGTTGACGAACACCCGGGGCCGGCCCGTCGTCATGTAGTCATAGGTGATGCTGACCGGAAGCACCCGTACCGGTGCCCGCGACATGTTGAGCAGCGCGTGCAGGGCACCCCTGGGGCGGGCAAAGGTACCGTCCGGGGAAATGACGCCTTCCGGCGCCAGTTGAACCAGTTCACCGGCTTCCAGCAAGCCGACGAAAGTCTCCAACTGCTGTTGGATAGCCGCCCGTTGATAGGGCTTGATGGCCCGGTAGCGGTCAAGGGTGAGCACCGACAGCCCGCCGCGCTCGTAATACAGTCGCCGGTAGCGTCGCCCGAGGGCCTGGGCGACCGACAGGGGCTTGCCGCCGTTCAGTGCCTCGAAACGCCTGACCCAGCGCGGTTTCAACACCTGCGCCAACGGTATGTCCCCGAACACGTCCAGAACGTCCTCGAGCACCTCACCGATGGCCCGTTCCCGGATACGCCGCATGGGATGGGCTTGCAGCGCGGCCACCAGGGGACGCACGTCGACCATGCCCAGCATGCCTCGCAGGAACCAGGGCCAGCGCTCGAGATAGGCACGCAGGAAGGCGTGTCTGCACAAGTCCTCGCGGGCCACGAAATGGGGGAGCACGCCGGGCTGGGTGAGATCCCGCTTGCCGACCAGCACACTGCTGATGATGGGACCGTCAGCGTCGTCGCGGTGATTGGCGACAATCAGCGTGGACGGCGCGCGACTGAAATTCTCAAGCCCCGTCACCTTGACGCGGTACAGGCAGCGCACGGCGCCCTGGAAGGTCCGCCCCAGTATCCGCAACGCGTAGCGGCGCGGACGGGAACCCTGCTCGGTAGCGGATTGTGCCCCCTCCATGGCTATCCCCCGTAGCTGCTGGCGGGCGCACGCCGGCCCGCCCTGCGCTTATCGGCTTTGTGTGGCGGCGCGACGCTCCTTCAGGGAATCGGCCGGGACTTCCACCGTCTGGGAAGAGGAAGCCGCGGTATCAGAGTACTGCACCGGCAATTCGGGCGCCATGGGCCCGGAAGTCCTGGGCCCCCGTATCGAGGTCATCAATGCCTTCAACGGATGCGCCACGGCATCATTGACCGCAGTGGGTTCGAAGCCGCAGTGAGCCATGCAGTTGGCGCACTTGGGGTTGCGCCCGGTACCGTAGGAGTCCCAATCGGTCTCCTCCATCAGGGCGCGAAAGCTCGGCGCATAGCCCTCGTCCACCAGCAGATAACAGGGACGCTGCCAGCCGAATACGTTACGCGTGGGATTGCCCCAGGGCGTGCAGCTGTAGCGCTGGTTGCCGGCGAGAAAGTCCAGGTAAAGGGCCGAATGATTCAGGGGCCATTTCTTCTTGCGCCGCTTGAACACGTCACGGAAGAGACTCTTGGTCGCATGACGCTGCAGAAAGACGTCCTGGCGCGGCGCATGCTCGTAGCTGAAGCCGGGCGACACCGTAACGCCTTCCACACCGAGATCGGTCACGAAATCCAGAAAATCGGCGATTTCCTCTGCCGACTCCCCTTGGAAGAGCGTGCAGTTGACCGTCACCCTGAAACCGCGTTCCAGCGCTTCGCGGATGACGGGAATCACCCGGTCGAACACACCGGGCTGGCAAACCGACGCATCATGGTGCTCGCGGTTGCCGTCCAGGTGGATCGAGAACGTCAGATACGGCGAAGGCTGGTAGTCATCCATGCGCTTCTTGAGCAGCAGCGCATTGGTGCACAGATACACGAACTTCTTGCGTTGGATCATGCCGCGCACGATCTGCGGCATCTCCTTGTGCAGCAACGGCTCGCCGCCCGCTATGGAGACCACCGGGGCACCGCATTCATCCACCGATTCCAGGCATTCGGCCTCGCTCAATCGCTGATTCAGAATGTCATCCGGGTAGTCGATCTTGCCGCAGCCCGCGCAAGCCAGATTGCAGCGGAACAGCGGCTCGAGCATCAGCACCAGCGGATAACGTCGCTGCCCCTTGAGCTTGCGTTTCAGGATATAGCTGCCAATCCGCAACTGCTGTCGCACCGGTACACCCATACTCAACTACCTCCCTGACTCGAGACTGCGACGCCTTCGGTGGAGCGTTGACATTTCTCCCGATAGGCCTTCGCCAGCGGCTCCGGAATGCGAAACGTCACAGTCTCCGGTTCGGATTCCATTTCGACCACGTTGCTGACGCCCAGACCCGCCAGTTTGTCCAGTACGCCCTGTACGAGCACTTCCGGCGTGGAGGCGCCGGCCGTTATGCCCACCCGGGACTGGCTGCGCAACCATTCCGGATCCAGATCCTCGGCGCTCTGCACGAGGTAGGCTTTCACACCCATCTGCTCTCCGACCTCCCGCAGGCGGTTGGAGTTGGAGCTGTTGCGGGCACCCACCACCAGCAGAACGTCGACCCTGTCGGCCAGACGGCGCACCGCGGTCTGCCGGTTCTGGGTGGCGTAGCAGATATCGTCCCGGCGGGGGCCGGTGATGGCCGGAAAGCGTTCCTCCAGCGCCGCAATAATGCGTCGCGTGTCATCCATGGACAAGGTGGTCTGGGTGACGAATGCCAATCGCGCCGGATCGCGCACATCCAGGTTGGCCACGTCGTCGACGGTTTCCACCAGATAGATATCGCCGCCGAAACTGCGATCGTACTGCCCGAGGGTTCCGATCACCTCCGGGTGGCCCGCATGACCGATCAGAATCACTTCCCGTCCTTCCCGCGCGTGGCGGGCCACTTCCAGGTGCACCTTGGTCACCAGCGGACAGGTCGCGTCGATGATACGCAGGTCGCGGCGTTCGGCACGTCCCATGACATTGGCTGCCACGCCGTGGGCGCTGAACACCGTCGTGGCCCGGTCCGGCACCTGCTCGACCGAATCGACGAACACGGCGCCCCGACTGCGCAGGTCCGCCACCACGCGTTCGTTGTGAACGATTTCGTGAACCACATAAACCGGGGGACCATAGGCGTCGAGAGCGCGTTCCACGATCTCGACGGCTCTGACCACCCCGGCGCAGAACCCGCGCGGCTTGGCGAGTATGGCTTCCATCCGTGTCTCCTTCTGCCTACCGTAAACGCTGCGGGCTCATATGCCCGTCCTGCTGACGCAAAGTATAGACACTGACTGGCATTTTTCGGTTCCTGCCATGACAGCGAATTGACCAGGAGGCGTCAAGTACCTGACGCCCGCCCCGGCAAAGTGCGCGGTCTCAACAGAGCGCGGCGGCACCCGCGCCCGACACCCAGCGTACAGGAGGCGGTCAAAGGCGGGTAACTGGAAAAGCGTCATTACAGTGTTATGGTCAATGTAGAGATGATACGGCAAACTAGGGGCGAAACCGTAAGCATATTGTCAGATTCCCGTAGCCATCAGGCCTCGCTGGCTCGCCAGGCGCGGCCCGGGGGCACCCGCAGACACCGGACGTATACTGAACGTATCGTGGGTGCTTGCGGTCAATTGCTTTAGCATTGCGACAACACAGCTGCCCGGAGAGTAACTGGGACATGACGACCAGTGGACGGTACCCTTTGTTGGAAGAGATCGAAAGCCCCAGGGACATACGGGGCCTGGGCCAGGAACGTCTGCCCGAACTGGCAGATCAGCTGCGCGCATTCCTCATCGACTCGGTGTCCCAGAGCGGCGGCCACTTCGCGGCCGGCCTGGGAACGGTCGAATTGACGATCGCTTTACATTATGCCTTCGACACCCCCAGGGAGCGGCTGGTGTGGGACGTTGGGCACCAGACGTACCCCCACAAGATCCTGACCGGCCGGCGCGACCGCATCCACACGGTTCGCAAGCGCCACGGGCTGTCCGGATTTCCCCGACGCAGCGAGAGTCCCTACGATGCCTTCGGGGTCGCCCATGCGGGCACCTCCATCAGCGCCGCTCTGGGCATGGTCGAAGGTGCGCGCACCGCCGGCAGCCCGCGCCGTGTCGTGGCCGTCATCGGCGACGGGGCGTTGAGTGCAGGCATGGCACTGGAAGCGCTCAATCACGCCGGCGACCTGAAGTCGGATCTGCTGGTGGTGCTGAACGACAACGCCATGTCCATCTCACCCAACGTGGGTGCGCTCTCCCGCTACCTGACCAACGTCCTTTCCACCCGCTACTGGATGGCGGCCCGCCAGGGCGGCAAACGCATTCTCAGCCGTATGCCCCCCATGGAGGAATTCGCACGGCGTGCCGAAGCGGCGGTCAAGAGCATGCTCACGCCGGGGGCGCTGTTCGAGGAACTGGGCT
This sequence comes from Gammaproteobacteria bacterium, assembly GCA_035266965.1. Taxonomy (GTDB): domain Bacteria; phylum Pseudomonadota; class Gammaproteobacteria; order DATFLG01; family DATFLG01; genus DATFML01. The sequence goes on along the minus strand of DATFML010000217.1, from coordinate 4,238 downwards.
TCCAGTACTTCGGCCCCATCGACGGGCATGACGTCAACGGGCTGGTCAGGACCCTGAAGCACCTGCGCCCCATCAACGGGCCCCGCCTCCTGCACGTGGTCACGCGCAAGGGCAAAGGCTATACGCCCGCGGAAAACGACCCGGTGGCCTACCACGGTGTGGGACCGTTCGATCCCCAGGTGGGCGTGAAGCCGTCGAAGTCCAGCAACAAGCCGCCCAGCTACACCCAGGTATTCGGTCGCTGGCTGTGCGACTTGGCCGCTCGAGACCGGCGGCTGGTGGCGATCACGCCGGCAATGCGGGAAGGCTCCGGTCTGGTGGAATTTGCAGGGCGCTATCCGGAGCGCTACTACGACGTCAGCATTGCCGAGCAGCACGCGTTGACCCTGGCCGCGGGTCTGGCGTGCGAAGGCGTCAAGCCGGTTGTGGCTATCTACTCGACGTTTCTGCAGCGGGCCTACGATCAACTGATCCATGACATCGCGCTGCAGAACCTCGATGTTCTGTTCGCCATAGACCGGGCCGGTCTGGTGGGCCCCGACGGCCCCACCCACGCCGGCGCCTTCGACCTTTCATACCTGCGCTGCGTACCGAATCTGGTGATAATGGCCCCTTCGGACGAAAACGAGGCGCGCCAGATGCTCTACACGGGCTTCCTGCACCGCGGCCCCGCGGCGGTACGCTATCCCAGGGACACGGGGGTGGGCGTGCCGGTCAAGGACAAGATGGCGGTCCTGCCCATGGGGCGGGCCGAGGTCCGCAGGCGCGGTCGATCGGTGGCCATTCTGGCATTCGGTACACTGCTCAGCGAAGCCGTGGAGGCGGCGCAGCAACTGGATGCCACCGTGGTCAACATGCGCTTTGTCAGCCCACTGGACGAGAACGCGATACTCAACGCCGCCAACGAGCATGATCTGCTGGTGACCCTCGAGGACAACGCGGTCGCGGGCGGCGCCGGCAGCGCGGTCAACGAAGTGCTGGCCGCGCACCAGCTTCTGGTGCCTGTCATCAACATGGGTTTGCCCCACCGCTTCATCGACCACGGCACACGAGGCGAACTGCTCGCCGAATGCGGGCTGGACGCCGCCGGCATCATGCGGGCCGTCCACAATCATTTCCGCAGGTCGCTGGACGGCATACGCCATACGGGGACGGCGCCATGACCACCAATCCCACGGTACCGGCCGCTTCCGCCGATGAGGATGAGCTGCACGCGCTGGCGGCACTGGCCGACGGCGAGCTGCAGGCCCGGCTACTGGCCGGGGTCTCGCGCACTTTCGCGCTTACCATCCCCCAGCTGCCCGATCCTTTGTGCTATGCGGTCTCCAATGCCTATCTGCTGTGCCGCATCGTGGATACCATCGAAGACGAACCTGCGTTGTCGACCGCGCACAAGCGAATGTTCTGCTCGCAGTTCGCTCAAACCGTGGCCGGCGACTATTCTCCCGAGGCGCTGGCGTCCGAGTTGGCGCCGCTGCTCTCGGAGCGGACCCTGGCCGACGAACGGCTGCTCGTGCGACTGCTTCCCCGGGTCATCGGCATTACCCACAGCCTGACCCCGCCGCAGCGTCGAGCCATCGAGCGCTGCGTGGCCGTGATGGCCGAAGGCATGGCGGAATTCCAGGCCGGTGCCGGACCGGAGGGCCTGCAGGATCTGCCGGAGCTCGATCAGTATTGCTACTATGTCGCCGGCGTGGTCGGCGAGATGCTCACGGGATTGTTCTGTGAGTATTCCCCGGCCATCGCGCAACATCGCGAAACCCTGTTGCGTCTGTCGGTATCCTTCGGACAAGGGCTGCAGATGACCAACATTCTCAAGGATCACTGGGAAGACCGCGAACGGGGCGTGTGCTGGCTGCCGCGCGATGCGTTCCCGCAAGCGGGCTTCGATCTGGAGCGACTGTCGCCCGGGCAGCATCAAGAGGTCTTCGGGGACGGGCTGGCGGATCTGATCGGCATCGCCCATGGGCATCTGAAGAATGCCCTGGCCTATTCGCTGACCATTCCCGCCGAGGAAGCCGGCATCCGCAACTTCTGCCTGTGGGCGGCGGGAATGGCCGTGCTGACGTTGCGCCGGATCAACGAACGGCGCGACTTCACGACCGGTCGCGAGGTGAAGATCTCGCGGCGCAGCGTGCGCTTCACCGTGGCGGCCCTGCGACTGACCGCCACCCGCAATACGCTGGTGCGGCTGTTGTTCTATCTGGCCGGGATGGGCCTGCCCGCGCGCTCGAACGGAAGACGCCTGCGGGCACTGAACATGCCCCCGGGCACCTGAATTCACCACGTAACAGCTTCCGTCGACCGGAACGTTCGGTAGTGCCCTGAACAGATGCGCAGGGTACACCCTGGATAGGGAGGAACCATGCAAGAAGCGTTCGACCGGACCGCAACCCGGCCCGCGTTCACGGCGGGCAGTGCAGCGACGCAATCCCCCACCCCGGAGACCGGCCTGGACACGGCCATCGAAGCGGGGGTGCAGGGGCTGGTACGCGCCCAGAGTGAACGCGGTTACTGGTGCTTCGAGCTGGAGGCGGACTGCACCATACCGGCCGAGTACATCCTGATGATGCACTACATGGATGAAATCGATCCGGAGCTGGAACGCCGGCTGGCGGAATATCTGCGTGACCACCAGGGCGAGGACGGCGGCTGGCCGCTGTACCAGGGCGGTGAGGCCGAGCTCAGCTGCACGGTCAAAGCCTATTACGCCCTGAAGCTGGCCGGCGATTCGGAGCACGCTTCCCATATGAGCCGCGCCCGCCAGGGCATACTGGCAGCCGGCGGAGCCGCCCGCGCGAACGTCTTCACCCGCATTGCGCTGGCGCTGTTCGAGCAGATTCCGTGGAGAGGCGTGCCCTTCATTCCGGTGGAAGTCATGCTTCTGCCGCGCTGGTTTCCGTTCCATCTGAGCAAAGTCTCCTACTGGTCGCGGACCGTGATGGTGCCGCTGCTGGTCCTGTGCAGCCTCAAACCCCGGGCACGCAATCCACGCGGCGTGCACATCCGCGAACTGTTCATTACGCCCCCCGAGCACGAATCGGACTATTTCCCGGTGCGCTCGCGGCTGAACCGGGTGTTCCTGGCTCTGGACAGCATGGGACGCAAACTGGAAAGGTTCATACCCCGGTGGATACGCCGGCGTGCATTGCGCCGGGCGGAAGTCTGGTTCACAGACCGGCTGAACGGCACCGGCGGGCTGGGGGCCATCTTTCCCGCCATGGTCAACGCCTACGAGGCCATGGACTGTCTCGGCTATCCCGCCGACCATCCCCACCGGATAACCACCCGCCGGGCCATCGACGATCTGCTGGTGGTGCGCGACCGCGACGCCTACTGCCAACCCTGCGTTTCCCCCGTATGGGACACGGCGCTTGCGGCTCTGGCCCTGCAGGAAACACACGGCAGGGAGTCCCGGGCGGCCCTGGACAAGGCGCTGGGCTGGCTGAAGGACATGCAGTTGGTCGACACCCCCGGCGACTGGCGCGACCGCCGACCCGACCTGCCCGGGGGCGGCTGGGCCTTCCAGTTCCGCAACGATTATTATCCGGACATCGATGACACCAGTGCGGTGGGTTGGGCGATGGACCGCAGCGGCGACCCACGCTACGATCTGACCGTCACCCGTGCCGCTCACTGGGTCGCCGGCATGCAGTCCGGAAACGGCGGCTTTGCGGCCTTCGATGTGGACAACACCCATTACTACCTGAACGAAATACCGTTCGCGGATCACGGCGCCCTGCTGGATCCGCCGACGGCGGACGTCACCGCCCGCAGCCTGGCGCTGCTGAGCCGCCTGAACAAGCGCGACGGCAGCTATCGGGACCACCTGGCCGCCGCCATGGAATATCTGCGCTCGGAACAGGAATCGGACGGCGCCTGGTTCGGGCGTTGGGGCACCAACTACATCTATGGCACCTGGTCGGTGCTGGCGGCACTGGAAGTGGCCGGCGTGTCGGCCCAGGATCCGGCCGTTCGACGGGCCGTGCACTGGCTCAAGAGCATGCAGCGCCCGGACGGCAGCTGGGGCGAAACCAATGAGAGCTACTTTGATCCGCAGCTGCGGGGACAGGCCGACGCCGGCACCGCCTTCCAGACCGCCTGGGCCGTGCTGGGGCTGATGGCGGCGGGAGAAGCGGCTGCACCGGAGGTACGTGCCGGGATAGACTATCTGCTGGGCAGGCAGAACGGGGACGGGCTGTGGGAAGATCCGCAGTTCACCGCACCCGGCTTTCCCC
>DATFML010000216.1:0-11030 GCA_035266965.1 Gammaproteobacteria bacterium | reverse complement strand
GGCGTCAGCCCCGCGGCGCCTGGGATGCCCAGCCGAGGTACATGGTGGGGGAATCGGCGCCGGCGCGCCTCCGGGAGGTCAGCTGCGGATCAGCCCCGACGCGGCGGATCTGGCGAAACCGCTGGCTGCAGAACGCGACGTAGGCCGGGTGCTCGCGGTAGCCGTCAACGGCCGCCGGGTGGCAGAAGCTGACCAGCCAGCTGTATCGACACAAGGCGTCGTCGCGCACCGCCCTGCCTGTATATACCTCGCGCACGCCCGGAATCGTGGCAAGAACGCGGCGCCCCTCCGCCATGACGGCCTCCACCGCACTCTCATCGAGTCCTTCCAGATCAACAGTCACCTCGTGCTCCACCGGCAGCCAATGACTGCACTGCTCTGACACCTCGGCGGCGCGGCCCGCCGCGCCCCAGAGTCGCAGGCAGCGCTCGGTCTCCTGTTCCACCACCTCCTGGACGGCACGCATCGCACCGGTGTAGTCGCCTTTCGCGCTTCCCTTGGTGCTCGCGCGCACTTGCTCGAACGCAGCATCGGCCAGGCCGGTGTAGTAATGGATTTTGGCGATGCCGTTATCGATCAGTCGCCGGACCTGGCTGTTGTTGAGACCGCTGCTTCCATAAATGCTCAGGGGTATGCCGAGTGCTTCGTTGATCTGTTTGAGCCGTTGCCAATCGAGCTTCGGCTTTGCCTTGGTGCGACCGCGTACAGTCCCGATGGATACCGCCAGGAAATCCACCCCGGTCCTGTCCACGTAGCCGCGGGCCTCCGCCACCGACGTGTACACGGGAGGGTTCCGATCCGGCTGCGCTCCCTCGCCTTCGGCCTGTGGCACATAGCCCAGTTTGCCTTCCACGGGCACGCCACAGCCTTGGGCCATCGCCACCACCTCCGCGGTTATAGCGATGTCCTCTCCCAGTTCGTGATGGGACGCATCGACCATCACGCCGTTGCAGCCTGCATTGATGGCGCGCACAGCCGACGGAAGATCACGGCCATGGTGCAGATGGATTGCCACCGGTACAGAGGCACGCTGCGCTGCGCATTCCACGGCGGCCACCAGAAGATCGAAGTCCAGCGACTCCGGATGCGGCTCCGCCAGACTGAGGATCACCGGCGCCCGACAGCGCTCCGCCGCGGCCATCACCCCCTGCAGGAATTCCAGATTGACCAACTCGAACGCCCCCACGGCGTAACTGTGCCGGTAGGCGTGGTCGACCATGTCGCGCATGTTTACCAATGGCATTTCGACTGTTACTCCACAACGGTGATCACATGGCTCAGTCGCGGGCCATCCGGCCCTGAGTCCTGCCGTCGCAGACGCCTGCGGTCAATGCCTGAGCGAGGGCGACGCCCGTGAGTCCCGATACCCGACCCCGCAGGTCGGGATTAAGTTGAGTCTATGGAGAAGAAGTGATAAATTAAAGTTTAAGTTTCTTAATCTTTTCTTAATCTTTTCTTTAATCACAAATGCCGATACGTCGCGCGACCCTGCACCAGCTGCGGATCTTCGATGCCCTGGCCCAGCACATGAGCATCACCCGCACTGCGCAAATGCTTCACCTGACCCCGCCGGCCGTTTCCATCCAGGTGAAACAGCTGGCGGAGGCGGCCGGTCAGCCGCTGGTGGAGCAAGTGGGGAAAAAGCTCTATCTCACGGAAGCCGGCGCAGCGGTCGCCTCCGCCTGCCGCGACGTTTCGGCCCGTATGGAACGGCTAGTCCAGGAGCTGGCGGCCATTCAGGGGCTCGAACGCGGCACACTCAGCGTTTCCATTCTCACCACCGCAAAGTACTTCGTGCCGCAGCTGCTGGGCCAGCTCAGTGAACAGCATCCCGGCATCGAGGTGTCCCTTTTCGTGGGCAACCGAAAAGCCATTCTCGACCGGCTCGCCCACAACCAGGATGACCTGTACATCCTCGGCCAACCGCCCGAGAATCTTGGCGTCGTCACCATCCCCTTCGCATCGAATCCGCTGGTCGCGATTGCCCACCCGGATCACCCGCTGGCCAAACAGAAGGATATTTCACCGCAACGCCTGGCCGAGGAGCCGTTCATCGCCCGGGAACGGGGCTCCGGTACCCGCCTGGGCTGCGAGGCTTTCTTTCAACGCCACGACACCGCGCCCCGTATGCGAATGGAACTCGGCAGCAATGAAGCCATCAAACAGACCGTGGCGGGACGACTGGGCATCTCCATCATCGCAAAGATTACGGTGGAAGCGGAGATCGCCCGAGGCAACCTCGCCATACTGGACGTTCAGGGCCTGCCGCTGGAACGTCAGTGGCATCTGGTGCATCCCGAGCACAAAGTCCTGGCGCCGGCCGCGCAAGCCTTCAAGGACTTCCTCATGTCCCGGCACATCGGCGGGGACGCTCAGGCATAGAGCGGCCGCAACCGGCGCGTCTTCTGCACCATCCGGAAGGTTGACCGGTTGTTGTTGAACCGCGAAACCTGCGCCAACGGCACCCAGCGAACGTCATGGGATTCGTCGCTTCCCGGCACCGGCAGACGGTCGTCGATTTCCACCAGAAACCGCACATCGATATGTTCATGCTCCGGGCCACGCTGACTGGCCGGGATACGGTGAATGTCCAGATCGAAGATCCGATCATCCACCAAGCGTATGTGCTCCGCGTCGATCCCGCTCTCCTCCGAGATTTCCCGAAGGGCGACCGCCACGATATCTCCCTCGCCGTCGGCGTGCCCGCCCGGTTGAAACCACTGGTCATGCTTACGGTGGTGCACCAGGAGCACCCGCGAGCGATCCGGGTTGACCACCCAGGCGGAACCGGTCACGTGGGCCGGCCAGAGATCGCAATGAAAGCAATCAGGATGCTGCTCCACAAACGCCCGCGACCGGTCGATGTAGGCGGCTTCATCCATGAAGTCCGTACGGTGTCGGGCCAACAATTGCAGTAATTCCTGGCGATGCATGAATCACGTACCCGATGGGTTCTGAACGGCTGCGATCGCCGCGGCCGCCGCCTCGTCGACATCCGCCTCGCGTCCCGACAGGGTCAGGCGCCCGTAGGCGCCCACCGCGCGTACGTCGATGAGGGTGATGTTGGCCGCCTTCTCCGCCTGGTTGGCCGCATACACGATGTAACCGGCCGGTTCGGTTTCCAGAATGAACATGCTTTGTTCGGGCAGAATCATCGAACCCCGGCGGTTCTGCCGGTTGATCAGCACGGTATGGTCGGGCGTCATGCCGCGAATCACTTCCTGCCAGGCAATCTGGCAGGGCCGCCGATTGCGGACCTCCGCCCCCAGATGCCGCAATATGACCCCGCCGGCTTCCTGCACGTCGCTCTGATCACGGTGGTGAATGACCATCGAGCCGTACGCCCGTTCCACCACCTGCTGAGCCAGATTCACCCGGGTGGCCTTGAGGGCGATGTCGGTGAGCCGATGGATGGCCATGCCGGGTGACACCTCCACCCACAGGCAGGCGTCCCCGGGCACAGGCAGAAAGCCCTGCGACACCGTGGCCATGTACTCGGCGAGTTGCGGCTGCAACGAGTCGATGTATACGTACGTTCGAAGTTCTATCATCGATGAAACTACTTTGCCCGAGATACACCGGACACTCCTGGGGACCGTCCCTATTCATTCAGTTCTGACAGGCGGAATCATGCGCGGGCAGTCAGCCGCTGAATTTCACCAACCGGGTGACCTGAATATCGGAGATGAACACGACGCCGGAGTGCTCGTTGTAGAAGGGTGCAAGACCCTCCAGAATCGGATTGACCAACTCGTCCGGGACAGCCGCAATGATCATGATCAGCACGTCGTCCTCATTGAACATGAGGTGACCTTCGTGAAATCCGTGACTGCCCTTGCCCGACAGGTTGTTGATGATCGTATAACCCTTCACCCCCGCCCGATCCAGGATCTCGGTGGCGAACCCCTGATGCTCGCCCCCGAGAATGATTTCGAGCTTCTTGAGCGGGCTGAAATTCAAGTTGTGCATGATGCGCTACTCTCCTCAACGATTGCCGGCGCGGAGGCCCTTTGCACAGGGCGGCTGGTCCACTCACCGTCGTCGTACACCTTGACCACCCCCTGCTCGGGGTCGATGATCACCAGGCGAATCCAACCGTTACGCACCAGCGCCTTCACCGCAGCCACACTCTCCACCGCCCGCCAGGCATGTTCAAAAGGCGCCTCGATCACTGTAATCAAGCGCAGCGGCTCATGGTACGGAAGCCCGCCGTCGAGAACGGTCTGCGCCGGCAGGCCGGTGCGCAGGTCGCTGAGGTTCCCCGTCATGACCCCGAAGCGTCCGGCAACGTTGTGGTAGACCTTGCTGCCGCTGCCGAACCGTTCGTTGTCGACAGTGGAAAAGTAGTGTTCCATATTGATCCACTGGCCGACCACCAACGGGCCCGTAAGTATGTTCTCCAGCAATCGGCGTTTGGGATCGATACGATAGTCGTAGGAGTGCAGGAAGGCCCGCCCCTCCAACGACATGGACTGGGTGAGGGTTCGCCGGCCGATAACAAAATAGGCGTTGCCCGCCAGCCCCCACTCCGGCCGCACCTGCGACCAGTCCATCGCGTTGCGTTGGGCATCCCTGACCGCCTGCCCCGGCTCCAGCGAACTCCCCTGGAACTGGAGGGTCGGCATGCGCTCCTGAGTACAGAGCCGGGACGCGGCCACCAGTCCCTTACGCAGACGATCCATGTACAGCACGTTGGACGGGGGCATGCGGTCCAGGTCGAACAGCTGCAATTCGTCCGTCGTCGTATTGTGGAGCGCCGGCACGAACCAGGCATCGTCGGGAATACTGATGCCCTGTTCACGCAGTCTGTCACGAACTTCCGCCTTGTTGGCCATTTGCGCCAGGGCCCGAGCGTTTACCAGGCCATGGTTCCCGCCGCAGGCACCGCAATCCAGCGCCGACTCGTAGGGATTGTTCTCGGAGGTGCTGCCGTGGCCCACCAGCAGTATGAAGCGGGAGAAACCTTCCGTCAGCCCGATGGCACGCAACGCCTGGCCGACGAAGCCCACCTGCTCGTCGACGCTGAAACCCAACCGCGCGAGCCGTTCCATTTGCAGCTGGGCAAAGGCAGGGTCGATGCGGTAGACGCGCCTGAGACGCTCGATGAATGCCTGTTCTTCCCGTGGCTCCAGCCCCAGTGATTCGGCCAGCGCCGGAGCGTCCTGTCGATTTCCCATTGCCGCTTCACGCAGCTCGCGCACCAGGGTGTCGTGGATCGCTTCGGCCTCCAGCCCGAACTCCTGCTCCACCGCCTTGACTATCACAGCCCGTTGCACTGCACGCACAATGGAATCCGCCTGTTCCCGGCTCAACTTGTCCAGCAGCAGATGAGTCTGCGGCTTGCCGTCGTGCAGGTGCTGACGCCAGCGATTATAGTATTGCGGAATCAGGGTCTTTCCCACCATGTCCAGGCCGAACAGCAACCCGATGGCCTCGACCGTGACAAACGGACTGAGCACCGACTCCTTCAATTCATGCAGGGCTTTCTCAAGGACGGTCACGGCCGTCACATCCGTCCTGCCTTCGGACACCGCCATCTCGACAACAAGATTCTTAGGCGTCAACAGTACCGGACAGAGGTTGATTTCACTGCCCTTGCCCAGTTCCATGAAGCTGACCGGCACCCCGAAGAAGCCGGCAATACCATACGTCTGGTAGTCGCCGACATTCTCCAGGTGCCGGCGGATGCGCTCGGACCGGGTATCGATGCAGAACAGGGCCTGGGCGAACGGGCGCTTCTCCCGACTGGCGGGCATATCGAAATCGACACCCTCGAGAAGCCGCTGCATCGCGTGGGCTTCAAGGGCCCGCAACCAGACCATGCCTTCCTGCTGCTCGAATTCGCCAAGCGCCTCCAGGAGTCTGCTCAACCCGTCGGAAGACAGCTGTTCCAGTGCCTGCGGCTGATTCGCCTTGCCCGCCAACTCCGCGATTCTGCGGGCCTGACTACCCGCCTCGTGCCTACGTTTCGCCGTCACGTAGTCGGCAAACAGCCGCTCGATCTTCCCGTCGCGCCCCCCTGCCACAGTCTGCTCGACCCGTGCCGCCAATCCCGGCAGCACCGAACCACTATGCAGTTCGTACCGAAGGTACATCTCCCGCGGACGCTGCTCGATGGCGCTGCCCACATCCGTGGCGCTGGCGGGGATTCCCTTGCGCCCGCGCTCGCTCAACAGGGCCACCGCCAAGGTCAAACGCACCGCCAGCAGGTCGACCAGGTCTGCCGGGTAGCGCTCGGCCCAGTAGTAATGCTTGGCATTGGCCCGCCAACGGATGAACCCGGCCCAGCCGTGCAGGCGCGCCAGTTCACGCGCGAAATAACTCACCCAATAATCTCTGGGCACTCCGAGCATCTGCATCAGCTGCGCGACCACCCCCTCAGGGGTGTCATTCTCACCGGCGATGCGGTTGATATGCAGCCCGCGCAGATACAGACGGCCGTTGCGGCTGGCGACATCGCGCCAGGCGGCAAAGAACCCCCGGCTGCGCCCGGGCATGCCCCACACGGACTGCCCTTCATCAAAGAAGTCCAGGCAACTTTTGATCACCAGTTCATCCAGCTCCGCGCCGATCTCTGTTCCATAGAGGGCGTCCACTGCCTCATACACCGGGCGCGAACCCAACAACTGTTCGCGAAGTCGCTCGATCAGCTCTACGTCTGCCACCTGTGCCGACTCGGCCCCACGCCCGTGCAGAGCGTTTCGAACGTCCGAGGCCTGAGCCCACTCGTTCGATTCGACGACCGGCTGATCGGTTTCGGTAAGCAAGGCGAACAACCAGGTGCCCAAATCCACACCCGGCACCACATCCCGTCCCGAGACGAACCTATCGACGCTGGAGGCGAGCTGCGTTTGATCGAGCCTGCCCTGCCTCAGGTAACGCTGATAGTCCACCCGTTTCAGGAACCCGTCGGCATGGAACATTCGCGTCCCTTCCGCGACCGCCTCCGCGAATGGCAGGTGCTCCAGACCGTGCAGTGGATTGTGGTGAATGAACGACCGCATGGGCCAGAAATTGGGAATCGGCTCGCCGGCCAGATAGGTCATGGCGCGGATCTGGAGCGTTTGACCGAGTGGGAGCGTCATGGCAAATCTCCCGTGAGATAGAACCCGCCCGCCAGCAGAAGTACCAACACCGCCACGTATGCCCACGTGGAGGCCAGGCTGAGATCCGCTGCCTTGCTGCCGTCGGCCGGGCCGACGATCAGCCCCTGCAGCAGTCGCACGCCGGCCCATGTCCACAGCAGCCACACCAGGGCCACGGTCAACGCCGCCAAGGGCATCGTCGGGGTCGTCACGATCACAGTCCCCAACATGGCCGAAAAAGCGGGAAACAACGGAGCGGCGACGATGGCCAGCACGACGCCGACCAGCACACCCGACATCCGCGGGACCGTCTGTGCGAGACCGCCGTACAGCCCCGTGTAGGCGGCACCGAAGCCCCTTTCCAGGCGCGCGCCGAGCAGCGTCAGCAGCATCAGCGGCAAACTGAACCCGACCGCGTACAACCGGACCACATTCGGCTCGGAGTGAGTGAACAGCCCGACCCAGAGCAGAGCCCATGCGGAGGTCGCCAGATACCCTATCCATTGCCCCACCTCCCGCAGACCGATGGCGCGGAACGCGTACAACACCGAAGTGAACAGCGCCAGGACGAGGCACCAAACGGGAATCGGTCGGTGGGCCATGTACGCCAGGCTCAGGCCGAGCTGTGGCCAGACCAACAGGAGCGCCACCCGCAGCTTGGCATTGCGCACCCGACTGAACAGCACGTTGAACGCCATGCTCAGCGGGAACAACGGCAGAAACACACCGCCCAGCCAATATATCAATGTGCTCATCTCAGACCCATCTCAACAGGACGTTCAGCCGCGTCGCCGTCGCCAGCAGCGCCCGGGAAAGGCGGCTAAACAGATCCGTCAGATAGAACTCGCGGGAAATCAGTGCGTAGAACGTGAGCCAAACCCGTCCATGATGCCCGCTTCGGCCGCTTCCGTTCTGCTCCGAGTAGTACGTGAGCACCCAGCCGCCGACGATCAATGCGGTAACCAGTCCCACCAGTACGTCGAACCGAAGGGCGCCGATATTGGCGGCGGTATAGATCTGCTGACGAAATGCCTCGTCCGGATACAGGAACAGATCGAAGGCATGACTGATGAGCGTGTAGCCGACCACTATGACCGTGAAGGAAAGAATGCTCAGCGCCACCAGTCGCCAGAGGTTCCCGGTGCGCATACGGTAAGTGGCGAAGATCAACTGTGCACCGGTGATCCAGCCGAAGAACAACAGCACGACCGCACCTTGCTGCTGGAAATAGTTCTCGCCCACCAGCGAGTGAGCCACGATGAGTATGGAGACAGGCACCGCCAGCGTGATGGCCGCCATCAGAATCCACGGCCTGCGCACTCTCGCCGGGCGCTTTTCCACCACAAAGGTGTAGAGGGCGTCCTTGGGCACGCCGTCGTCTCTGCGCGCCGCATTGATGACTCCGCCGGCTCCCAGAAAGAGTGTTCCCTTGAACAGACCATGAGAAATGAGATGAAATATCGCGAGAGAGAATGCGCCGACTCCGCACTCCATGATCATGAAGCCCATTTGGCCCATGGTCGAGTAGCCAAGGGACTTCTTGATATCGTTCTGCGTGAGCATGAGGGTCGAACCGATCAACGCGGTCACGAGCCCGACGATGAACACCCACGGCAGCACGCCGTGCGTGTGGACGAAGACCGGAGCGAAGCGGTTGATCAGGAAGCCGCCGGCGTTGACGATCCCGGCGTGCATCAGAGCGGATACGGGCGTGGGCCCGGCCATGGTGTACGGTAGCCAGGTATGGAGCAGGAACTGAGCGGAGCGTGCGAAGGCCGCCACCGCCACCAGGCCGGCAACCAGACCGGTCAATGGGATACCGAAGAAGCTGTGGACGGCCGGACCTGCGGCGATTTGAGTGAAGATCTGCGTCAACGACCATGTGCCGTAGGCGTGGTAAAGCAGACCTGCGGCAAGGACCAGCGGCATATCCCCGAACCGGTACGTGATCAAGGTCCAGAAAGCGTAGCGATGGGCCGCGTGACTGCGGGTATCCTGGCCAAGCAGAAAGTAGAGCAGGACCCCGATCAAATGCCACGCGATCAACAAAGTGATCAGGTCTCCCGCGGCCACCATCGCCAGCAGTGTCGCGGTCATGATGTCGAGCAGTACGAAGAACCGCCCGTAACCTGCCTCTTCGGCCATGTAGCGCACCGAGTAGACATGCACGATCAGACTGATACCGGCGATCACCGTCGCCATCAGCGCGCTCAGCGGGTCGAACAGGAATATACCCCAGGAGCCCGCCAGGGCGATTTGACCGGATGCCCCGTGCACAACGGCCGTGGCAAGTAATACAGCCGCGAGCGAAAAGGTGATGACCGACAGGGTCACGCTCACGCGGGCGACCCGCCGGCCCAGGCGCGCGCAGGACATATGTACCAGGAGTGCCGACACCAGTGGCAAAGCCACCACGGCCACGACAAGCTGTTCCATGGTCATGTATCCACTCCCCTCAAATCGAGGTGTGCAATGGCGCCCTCAGTCGGGCCACACGCGGCGCCCGCTCTGATAGGGATCCACGGGTCGTTTCTTTTCCGCCTGCGACCGTTGGCGGGTCGTGCCCTTCCTGCCCGTCCGCGGTTGAGGTTTCTGACCCCGGGGCTCCTTGCGCTCGCTCCCGGAGACGCCGTCTTTGCCTGCCGCAGCCGCTTTGGTCTTGCGCATGGAATCCACCAGCTTCTCGCCGGTCCTGTCGTTCGCCGTCATTGTCTGACCACCTCATTGATCAGGTTGCGGATCTCGGCGACAGCGGCGGCCCCGCTGCGCCCCATATCCAGTACGCTCCTGCCTTCCAGCACACTGGCCCGATACACTGCCCGTCGGTGAATCGCCGTGTCCGCAGCCGGTAGTTCCAGTTCGGCCAGTGCGTCCCGAATCAGCCGGGACAGGCGCGTACGCGATTCCAGCTGATTGATCACCAGCAGCGCCCTGAGGTCCGGATTCGTCCTGCGTGCCTGTGCAACAGCCTGTTCGATGTGCACCGTGGCCCAGAGATCCAGCGGCGAAGGCTGCACCGGGATCAGCGCGATATCGCTGACCTCGAGCGCCGCGTGTGTCTGGGCGGCATGGACCGATGGCGGGCAATCGATAACCAGGTGTTCATAGCGACCGGCCGCACCGGCGAAGATGTCAGCGATCCCCTGGGCCGCATCGATGACCTTGAGCTCGGACTCCGCGGAGCCAATGCTTTGCCATTGCAACGCCGACCCCTGAGGATCGGCATCGAGAATCGCTGTGCGGCCCATTGCCAGCAGCGTGGCGGCCAGATTCACGGTCAGGGTCGTTTTACCTGCACCCCCTTTGTTACCGACCAGTGCGATAACGGCCATGGCGGGCGGTCTCAGCCAGCTCCATCGCGGTGGTAGAGCTCGTCGAGATGTTCGGCAAACCGACGCTGGGTATCCGTGACCTGATCGGTGCCTTCCTCGGCGTGGATGGTGAAGTTGGCGTAGTCACGACCGAACCCGATATCCGGATACAGGCCTTCGCGTTCCGACAAATCCGCAGCACGGTCCAGGAAGTCCCGCAGTGTGGAGTAGTCCGGAAATTCGTAGCGCCGTTCCAGACGGTTCGGACGTTTGCGTTCTTGCCACTGATCACTCATGGCGCACCCTCCCTAAAACGTGGCACGCGGCCTTGCGGGAGCAGGGTCTTCGGATACCCCCAGCTCCGCCAGCCAACGGGCGAGGTCGCGTCCGTGAGCCTTTTCCTCCTCGAGAAGCGCCCCGAAGAACAGGCGGTTGTCGTGATCGCCCTGACGGGCACAGTAGCGGGTCGCATCCTCGTACAAACTCACGAGCTCGTGCTCCAGCACCTGGTCCTGACGTAGCAGCGCCTGCAGATCCTTTCCAAGCTTCACCGGTCGCAGTTGGGACGCGTTAGGTGCGACGCCCAGCGCCAGCATCCGCGAAATGACCCGGTCCACGTGCCCCATTTCCTCGG
>DATFML010000215.1:0-6014 GCA_035266965.1 Gammaproteobacteria bacterium | reverse complement strand
TCTGAACAACGGAATGACCGAGCAGCAGTTCACGGATGTCGCCATGACGGGTCGGAAAGCCAAGGGCATGCCGAAGTGGTCGGGTTTCTTCTCGCCCCACGAGATTCACGCGATCTACGAGTACGTCAAGGCCCGCAGCGTGAAGCTGGTTTCGACCGGTCGTCCGCCGGAGTGACGCCCTCCCGGTCAGGGCGACCTTGACAGCCGGAAAACAGGTTACAGCGGCAGGGAAGGAGGGGGCATGGAAGGTACCGAACGGCTGCGTGACAACGGAAGGGGCGACCGCCGCCTGAACGGCGCCGCCATGGCGGCCAAAGGTCAGGTGCAACGGAAGGGTGTCTATGGGCACCCCGGGAACATCCGGTCGCCGTTTTGCTCGGGAACAGCTATCCCGCCATCGGATGTCGGGGCTCTTCTGTTCTACAACGCTGTCTTGCAGGCGACAGAAACCCACCGCATAAAGCGTGGGTATGAACTGACGGGTCGCTTCGCATCGTCTAACGGCCCGTCGAACCCCTCTGTTATCGGAATCACCACGTTTCGGGCCGATCGCTGCGCCCGGCGGCGAGACCGCCGGCGGACGCGCCGTGCGGATTGGGCGGTTGCGTCCGGCGCGGTTATCGGCCAACGGAGAGTCAGGCGGCCGCGCGACGATGCGGGACCGGCATGGGCCCGCGGGCGGCAAATCATCGGCTTGTTCAGTGCTTGACGATCCCGCGTAACCGGCGGTCATGCGCCTATGGCAACCGCCGTCACCCAGTACGGAGGTTCCTCGTTATGATCAGGTACAAATATCTTGCGGTGGCAGTCGCAGCCGCCGTGGCCCTTGGTACTACAGGTACAGCCGCGGCGGTCAGTTTCACGTCCAATCAGTGGAAGCTGAGCGTGAACGGTAACGTCAACGGCTTCCTGGACTACAACTCCTGTGACAACAGCTCAGTGAGTGTGCAGGGGGGGCTGGTCTGCAACACGGGCCCGAATGGACACAATGTCTCTGCGATCGAATCCGGTCTGTTGCCGAGCGCCATCGTATTCAAGGTTTCGACCAAGCAGGACGGTATCGATATCGCCGGCACCATAGGGTTCTATCCGGGGCTGAACACTTCCATAACAGGCAAGCACGGCATTGGGCGGGGAGCCATTAACGTTCGCCAGAATTTTCTGACTTTCGGAACCCCAGAGTGGGGCACCGTAAAGGTGGGCCGCGACCTGGGACTGTTTCAGTCCCATGCCATCCTCAGCGACATGACGCTGCTGGGTGTGGGGTCCGGAGCGGCGTTCCTGGGGGGCAATACGACGTTGGGGCGCATCGGTATCGGCTATGTCTATGCGGACTGGATACCGCAGATATCTTACAAGTCACCCAAATTCGACGGCTTCCAATTCGCCGGCGGGGTATTTCAACCGTTCGAGCAAATTCCGTTCTCGGAGAACGCGAACAGCGTCACAATGAGCAACATCAACCAGCCCGGCTATCAGCTTCAGGGGACCTACAGCTGGAAGGGACCGATAAAGGGTACCGTCTGGGCGGACTATATGTGGCAGCGCAACGAGACCAACCCGAAAGACACGAATTACGCTGGTGCGGGTCTGCCCAACGGGGAACAGGTCACAGCCGATGCCTTCGACGTCGGGGGTAAAGCCAGTGTTGGCATGGGGGGCGGAACCCTGGCCGGAGTGGCAAGCTACTACAAGGGCTACGGCATAGGAACGACGGCCATCGGGTTCGACGGTGTGTCGTTTGCTAACGGGGTGTTGGAGAAGCGCGACTCGGACGGCTGGTACGTACAGGCCACCTATAAAATCGGTAAGCCGAAGTTCGGTATCAGCTACGGTGAAAGCACGCTGGATCTGGCGTCCAACGAAACGGCGGCGACCAATCCCGACCTCGTGTATAAGAACAGCTCCGCGGTGGCTGGACTCTACTACGGACTGACACCGGCCCTCAATCTGGTTCTCGAGTACACCCACACGCGGGCCGAGAACCAAGCGGGACAAACAACGCAGGACAACTCGGTGGCCACCGGCGCGATCTTCTTCTTCTAGTCCGCGTCGCGTGCTGACCAAGGTCGCGTTGGTGCGGCGGCGCCTACGGGCGCCGTCGCAGGCTTGTGCGGATCTGCGACGCTCGTGTCGCGGCACTGGTCCCCCCGCACTTTGGTATCCAGCCGCGAGGCAGTCTGAATGTTGAATCGCCACGGCTCCCGTTCAGTGAGCCGGCCGTGGCTCGCAGTAGGGGTGCTCGGGGCGAGTGGAGCGGCCACCGCCGCGAACGGCCCTTCAGTGCTTTCCATCAACGTCACGGCGGCCCGGCCCGGCGTCCCGGGCATCGGCGTGGCGGCCGGGCAGCTGCCGTTCGGTGTGCAGACCCAGTCGGCGGCCACCATACGACGACAAGAGCCCCTTAATGTCAGGAAATTCATGGCGGACAATCTGAATGGGGTGACCGTCAACGCGGCGCAGAACAATCCCTTCCAACCGGATATCAGCTTCAGGGGCTTTACGGCCTCGCCGGTACTCGGCACGCCCCAGGGTTTGTCGGTCTACATGGACGGCGTACGGGTCAACCAGCCGTTCGGCGACGTCGTCAACTGGGATCTGATCCCCCAATCGGCCATTGAGACGATGTCTCTGGTGCCTGGGTCGAATCCGATCTTCGGATTGAACTCCCTGGGCGGCTCGCTGGTGATCACCACCAAATCCGGCGTCGACTTTCCGGGTACGGGCAGCCAAGGTGTTCGGCGGCTCGTTCGGGCGCTACGCACTGGAGGCCGAGGGCGGCGGCAGCCGCGGCGCCGTGGACTACTTCGCCACTGCCAATCGGGTCAGTAGCAACGGGTGGGCCCGGCACAACGCGAGCCGGGTGGCCCAGGTGTTCGGCAAGGTGGGATATACCAGCCCGCAAACCCGGCTCACCTTCAGTGTGACCGGTGCCCATAACCGACTGAGCGGCGCCCAGACCCTGCCTTTGGGAATGCTGACCGATCCGACCCAGTCCTATACCTGGCCTGACTACGCCACCCACCATTTCGCCGCCTTCAACGCCACTGCCCGGCATCGCTTGAGCGGGCGCGCGGTGCTGGCGGGCAACCTGTATTTCCGGCGCCTGCTGTCCCACGAATTGGACAGCAACACCAACGATGGTTTCAATATTGCACTGCCCGTGGACGGCGCCAACAGTCCGGGCGTAAACGCGGTGGCCGAGTCCCGGGCTACGTGGTGGCCGACCTCGATGCCAGTTACCGGGTGTCCCGACGCTGGCGGGCATTCGTGCAGGTGAGCAACCTGTTCGATGTCAGCTATTACAACCTGGGTGTGCTGGGAAAGAACGACTTCGCGGCCGGGACGGGATTCGACCCGACCACCGGCCGGCCGACGCAGTTCCGGTCCGTGGGTGCGCCGATGGGCGTCTGGGTGGGAGTACGCTATTCATCCCAGTTGCTCTAGGGAACCTCTGCACAGGCCGCTGAAGGGGCGCGCACGGCGTTGCAAAAACGCTCGGAATGCGGGGTCGCGAAGCGGCAGACCCTTTGTAAACTGCGCGTCCCCGCCCCTTTGCGCCTTGTGATCATCTACTTGATCGACCTGTGCAGAGGTTCCCCAGAGCCAACGGCAGTCGGTTAAGTGCCACTGTAGCCACCGTAGGGTGCGAAGCCGCAGACGCCCGTTGTCTGCGCCAGGCCGGACGACACGGCCCGTGGGTTACGGCGCAGACAACGCGCCTGATCCACCCTGCATCCGATGCGCATCCCCAGGAACGTGATCACCCGTTTGATCGACCTGTACAAAGCCTTGCTGGAGTCGTGAGCGAATCATCGGCGCCGTAAGGACGCGTCCGCATTGTGCGCTCGGATTCCCAACGGCGGTGGCGCGATGCAAGCGGGGGCATCGCCACCGCGCAACGCCGCTACACTGACTTTGTCTCATACATGAGAATGGTGGCGCCGCCGGTGGCGAAGGTGCCGAGGTCGGCGACCGCCTCGCCGCCTTCCTTGGACGAAAGGCCGGCTTTGATGGCGTCCAGCGAGTCAAAACTCAGACTGGCGACAAGACGATAAGGCGACTGGCCGTCGGGTGTGCTGACCGGACCGTCGCTGATCCGGTAGTCGCGCAGTCCCGGAATGTTTTTGGCCAGAGGAATGTGGACTGAGGCGTAGTGTTCGTCGAAAACGGATGGATCCTCGGGGGGATGGTACAGAACCAGTAGCTCGGCCATGGATACGTTCTCCTTGGTGGAATGGCTGATGGCGCCGTGGCCGCTTTGCGGCGGTCTGCGCCCGGCTGAAACCCGCTGAGTGTCGGGGAGCAATTATTGTGCCTGTGCGCCGATGGACCCTTTCAAGCTACCGCGCAGAATCGTCAAATTGCCTGGTCACCTGTGCGGATCCGAGTACCTGTGTCCCGGAATTGACACACAGTGACACCTGGTAACGGAAGGTGCACTGATCGACTCCGGTTCGTGCCGTCCGCTGTCCGACCGGTACTTGGTCGGGTTACGGCTTTGCCGTCCTGTGGCCGGCCCCTCGGTATGCGTTGAAAAGATCCAAATCGTTACACACTGTCGCCATTGGCACGAACATTGCGCTCCACGCCTCGAGAGCGGGCCCAGCCGCATCATGGCGACGGCACGACGGCGACTCGAGTTCGTTGTCACAACCCCGGGTGGGCGGCTTTGCCGGAACCTGGTGGCGACCCGGAGAAGCCCGACAAGGAGGCCTGGATGACCCTGCAGAACCTGGAGCATATTGCGAGCGTATCGGGCGGCGTGCTCTACGTGATCGTCGCCCTGTCCCTGGTTGCGCTCACCGTCATCGTGGAGCGCACCTGGGGACTGTCCATGCTGGCGCGCAGGGGCGGCGCCCTGTGCGATGAGCTGTCTCGCGCCTCCACCCTGGACCGCGCCGCGCTGGACGCACTGACTCAGCAGTACCAGGACTCTCCCTATGGTTCGTTGTTGGAGATTGCTCGGGACGCGGTGGGTTCGCGCTCGGACGAACGGGTGTCCGCTGATCTGGGCGAGGCGCTGATGCTGCAGGTTCCCCGCATCGACCGAGGGCTGTGGCTGCTGGATACCGCGGTCACGCTCGGGCCCCTGCTGGGTCTGCTGGGTACCATCATCGGGATTTTCTCTTCGTTCAAAGTGCTGGGAAGTCCAGGCGCAGCGCCATCCCAGGTGACCGGGGGCGTGGCCGAGGCACTGGTCGCCACCGCTGCCGGGCTGCTGGTGGCGATCGTGGGTCTGGTGTGCTTCAACGGACTGCAAAAGCGAGTGCGCCTGGTGGTACATCGCCTGGAAACGGTCAAGCTGATGCTGGAGAACCGGCTGACGAGGGCGCGGGCCGCTACACCCCAGGACGCGACTACCGTCAGGCGCAACGGAACCGACGGGAGCGTGTTCTGAGATGCGCTACTTCGACCAACACAAAGGGCGGGTAGAGATCATTCCCATGATCGACATCATGCTGTTTCTGTTGGTCGTGTTCGTGATGATCACGCTGCGCATGATCCCGGCGACGGGCATTGGCTCCAAACTGCCCACCAGCAGTACGGCAAAGCCCATGGCGCGGCCCACGGTCCTGATCTCGGTGCAGCGCGATGGAACGGTTCGTGTCCAGAACCGGGTAATGGCCCCGGGCCAGTTGCCCGGGTTCCTGCGGCGGTACAATCCTGCCAAGACCAAAGTGACCATTGCCGGCGCAGCGAAGGCGACGGTTCAGATGCTGCTGAACGTGCTGGATGCCTGCCGCAAGGCCGGCATGACCCACGTGGGGATCGCCGCACGACCGGCGAGCGAAGGAAAACATGCTGGGTAAGCGGGGTCGGCACCGCGGGCGCAGTGAGCTTTCCATTCCCCAGGCCTTTGTTGTCGCAGTGCTGATCGAGGGTCTGCTTGGCTTTGCCGCGCTGCGCTACCTCGGGCACCACCATCGGAAGCTGAAACCACAGCCGCAACCCGTACCGTTCACGGTCAGCGTGACCACCCTCCAGGGGCCGACAGTCCATAAGCCCAAGGA
>DATFML010000214.1:0-7613 GCA_035266965.1 Gammaproteobacteria bacterium | reverse complement strand
GACAACATGGATCGCCGCCTGCTGCTCACCATGATCGAGAACTTCGACGGCGGACCGGTGGGGCTGGACAGCCTGGCGGCGGCCATTGGCGAGGAACGGGGTACCATCGAGGACGTGCTCGAGCCCTACCTGATCCAGCAGGGTTTCATGATGCGGACCGCCCGCGGCCGGGTGGCGACCCGCAATGCTTATCTCCATTTTGGCCTGACTCCGCCGCGCCGGGAAGTGGCCGCGGAAGAGCTGCCGTTGTTCGAACCCCCTGAACGGTAGCGGCATTGCGCCGGAGGCGCTTTTGCGTCGCAGCAGGGTTTGTGGCGAAATAGGGCCTCTGGGCGGATAGCCGCCAGGAATCCGGCTGTGGCCCGAAAGCTCGCACATCCCAAATCCATACTGCGGCTGACGCTGGTCGGTTTCTTTCTGGTCGCCGTGCCGTTGATCGTGGCTCTGGTCAATGCGGCGGTGTCGGTGAACCGTCTTGCCAACCAGAGCCAGCGCGCCGTGTTCCAGGCGGTCAAAGAGACCCAGGACAGCCGTGCGTTGGTGGAGGATCTGATTGCCATGGAGCGCAACGCGCTCCAGTATCAGGTGCTCGGCGACCACACGCTGTTCAAGGCGTATGCGGAAAAGCACCAGCGGTTCCAGGAGACGGCGACCCGTTTGAGCGGTCTGCCCCTGGAGGGGTCCCAGCAGCGTATGCTGACGGATCTTCAGCACAAGGAGAGTGAGGTCTACTCGGTGCTGACCGCCCAGGGCCGCAAGTCGGAGCAGTTCAATCACGCAGTCAGCGAATTTCCGGATCTGTCAGCTGCGGCCCGGGAGATATTGGCGGAAAACAGCCGGCTGATCGACCGGGAAGTGGCGCGCATGGAAGACCGCGCCCAGTGGACCCAGCGCACGCTGGTGTGGCAGGCCGCCGCGCTGGTGCCGGCGGCCATTTTGCTGACACTGTTTTTCACGGCATTGATCATGCGGCCCATACGTCAGATGGACCGTGCCATCCGGCGCCTGGGGGACGGCGAGTTCGCCGCCCCCATCGCGGTAACCGGCCCCAGGGACCTGGAGCAGCTCGGCGAGCGCCTTGAGTGGCTGCGGCGCCAGCTTCTGCAACTGGAGGAAGACAAGGCAAAGTTTTTGCGGCACATGTCTCATGAATTGAAGACGCCGTTGACTACGCTGAGAGAGGGCAGCGAGCTGCTTGGCGAACAGGTGGTCGGCGAGCTCAACAGCCAGCAGCAGGAAGTGGCGGAGCTGCTGCGCAGCAACGCACTGCAGCTGCAGCGACTGATAGAGGACCTGCTGGACTTCAGTCTGGCCACCGGCCCCAGATCCGCGTTGCGTCCCCAGACCCTGCGATTTGACGAACTGGTACGGGAAGTGGTATCCGATCACCGCCTTGCTCTGCTGTCCAACCGGGTGCGTCTCGATGCCCACCTGGAGCCGCTGAAAGTCAGCGCTGATCCGGATCGGCTGCGCGTGGTGGTGGACAACCTGTTGTCCAATGCGCTCAAGTACAGTCCGGAGGGCGGCGTGCTGACCGTCTCGCTTGCTGCCGGAGAGGATGATACCGTGATATTGGAAGTGACCGATTCGGGTCCCGGAATACCCGTGCAGGAGCGCTGGCGCGTGTTCGAGGCGTTCTATCAGGGGTCCATCCCCTGCGCCGGTCATGTCAAAGGGACGGGGTTGGGGTTGTCCATCGCCCGTGAATACGTGCAGGCCCACGGCGGTGAAATCGAGGTCGTGGAACATCATGAGGGCGGTGCCCGTCTGCGGGTGACCTTGCCGATCGGTCTGCGTCCGGTGCAGGTGGCATGACCGTCGCGCGCGGTTTCATGTGCGCTCTGCTCACCCTGCTGCTTGCCGGTTGTGCGCCATGGCATGTGCTGGACCGTCCCCAGCGGAGCGCCGTCGCCAGCCACTACGACACGCAGTGGCTGGCGCAGTTGCAGCAGGTCTACGAACTGCGCAATGCGGATCTTCTCCAGGCGCTGAAACGCAGGCAGGCGGCGGTGGCCGCCAATCCTTCGGCGACAAATCAGCTGCGGCTGGCATTGGTGCTGGCGTTCGCCGAACCGCGGGTGCGCGATGACGCCAAGGCGCTGGAGCTCTCCCGTCAGGCTGCGGAGAAGGCCAGCCATCGAGAGACCTATATCCTCGCGCACCATGTGGAGGCAGTGGTCCGTGACCGAATTGCAGCGCGCAAGCGGCTGGATCGCCTCAAGCACAGGGCAGCTGCAGAGAAGGATCGCGCCGACGCACTTCAGAAGAAGCTGAATGCATTGAAATCCATCGAGGAAAACCTCAATCGGAGGACCAAGGAGCAGGGTACGGATGTGTCGCCATGAGTGAATCCAGGCATCGTGTACTGCTGGTCGACGATGACGCGGGGCTGCTACGCCTGCTTTCCATGCGTCTGTCGGCGGCCGGTTATGCTGTGAACGCAGTGGAAAGCGCCGAAGAAGCCCTCGGTCAGCTTTCGATGTTTCGTCCCCACGTGGTCATCACGGACCTGCGTATGGACGGCATGGACGGTATGGGCCTGTTCGATGCGATCCAGCAGCGCCGACCCACCCTGCCGGTGATCATGTTGACCGCCCATGGCACGATCCCGGACGCGGTAACGGCCACCAGTCGGGGTGTTTTCAGCTTTCTCACCAAACCCTTCGACAGTAAGGAATTGCTGGAGCACGTGGAACGAGCCGTCAAGCTGGGCGGGGAGGCGCCCGGGGCGACCACACACCAGGACGAAGCCTGGTGCAAGGATATCGTCACCCGCAGCCCGTTGATGCAGGACCTCCTGAGCCAGGCAAAACTGGTGGCTGAAAGCGATGCCAGCGTGTTCATCCATGGCGACAGCGGTACCGGCAAGGAGCTTCTCGCACTGGCCGTCCACATGGCGAGTACCCGCCACGACAAGCCGTTCGTGCCGGTCAACTGCACCGCCATCCCGGAACCCCTGCTGGAGTCCGAGCTGTTCGGACACACCCGTGGCGCTTTCACCGGCGCCACCCGCGACCACAAGGGCCTGTTCCAGGCCGCCAGGGGGGGCACGCTTTTCCTGGATGAGATCGGGGACATGCCCCTGACGTTTCAGGCCAAGCTGCTGCGGGCGCTGCAGGAGCGTACGGTGCGTCCCGTGGGTGCCACCGAGTCGGTGCCTGTGGACGTGCGGGTGCTGTCTGCCAGTCACCGGGATCTGGAAGCCGCCATGGAGATCGGCAACTTCCGGGAGGATCTGTATTACCGGCTCAATGTCGTGACGCTGGAAGTGCCGTCATTGGCGGAACGCCGCGAGGACATTCCGCTGCTGGCCGGACACTTTCTGGAGCGGCTCAAGCATTCCGGCAGGAAACGGGTGACCGGTTTTTCCCCCGATGCCATGGAATTGCTGGTCAGTGCGCCCTGGCCCGGCAACGTCCGGCAGCTGTACAACGTGATCGAGCAGACAGTGGCGCTGTCGACCACACCGGTTATTCCGGCCACCCTGGTGCAGAGGGCACTGCGCAACAAGGAAGGCGAGATTCTGTCGTTCGCGGAGGCGCGCGGTCGCTTCGAACGGGAGTACCTGACCCAGTTGTTGCAGATCACCGACGGCAACGTGACCCAGGCAGCCCGAATCGCAGGTCGCAACCGCACGGAATTCTACAAGCTGTTGCGCCGGCACCATCTCAGTCCCGCGCTGTTCAAGGAACCTCGAGCCTGAGTTGTTGTCGCTAAACGGCGACAGCAAAGTTTCCGAAATCTCAATGTGTTAATGTCGTCCAGCTAGTGGGTGTCGCCATTGTGCGACGTCTTCAGGGGGCCTGAAGGGCCGTCTGTCTGCGGGGCTCGTTGGTAAGATGCGGTTATTTATGGGAAATATATCAATGGCACGGTGCTTGCCTGGTATCCGGCAACTGCCGGCGCGGGGTGATTGCCCGCGACGACCGGCCGGCCGCAAGGGCAGGACGGACGCCTGCCGCGGCTCTATGGCCCGGGGAACCGGCGACAATTTGTTCCCCTCCCCCCGAGGGAACCAAAGCGTGGCCCCTGCATGCCACGCTTTTTTTTCGGCTTCGCTGTGCCGCGGCACAGCGTCATCGGTGCCCGGGGGGTGGCTGCCGCTGATGCCGATGCAAGCGTCCTTCGCGCCCGGCCGTTGCGGTATCGCGGATCGGACTCTGGATGCGGGAGCGCGGCATCCGGTAAGCTATGAGACTCGTTACCATGCGGAGCCGCACGCGCGCTGTCGGAGAGCCGGCAATCGACTCTTCTGATGGCGGAGACGCAAGATCATTGAGTGTGACACCATTTCATTGGCCCGTTCGTGTCTACTACGAGGACACGGACACTGCGGGCGTCGTGTACTACGCCAACTACCTCAAGTTCATGGAGCGTGCGCGTACCGAATACCTTCGCAGTTTCGGCTTCGAACAGGACGAGTTGGCCCGTAGCGAAGGCGTACTGTTTGCGGTACGCTCTGCCAACGTCGAGTTCCTGGAACCGGCAAGGTTCAATGATTCTCTGATAGTCACGGCGCGGGTCGCGGAGCGGCGGCGCGTCAGTCTGAGCTTCGAGCAACTCGTATATCGTGCCGATACCCCGGAACGCCCCCTGTGCACCGGAACCGTGCGTATCGTCTGTCTGGACAGCGGGGCATTGCGGCCCCGGCCGATTCCCGAGCGTATTCTGAAGGAGATTCCTGATGTCGGCTGATCTGTCGCTGGTGCACCTGGTGGCGGGCGCCAGCCCGGTGGTGCAGCTGGTGATGCTGCTGTTGCTGATCGCCTCGATCATTTCCTGGACCATGATCTTCAACAAATGGACGAACCTGAAGACCGCCCGCGCGGACGCGGATGCATTTGAACGGCGGTTCTGGTCGGGGGCAGACCTGGGGGTGCTGTACAAGGAAGTCTCCGCATCGCGCGGCGCCATGCACGGGCTGGCGAGCATCTTCGAAGCCGGCTTTCGGGAATTCGCCAGGCTTCGCAAGCAGGATGGCGTCGGTCCCATTACCATAGTGGAAGGTGCCCAACGCAGTATGCGCGTTGCGTTGTCCCGCGAGATCGACGCGCTGGAGACTCATCTGTCGTTTCTCGCCACGGTGGGGTCCATCAGTCCGTATGTGGGCCTGTTCGGAACCGTGTGGGGCATCATGAGCGCATTCCGGGCTCTTGGAGATGTTCATCAGGCGACCTTGGGAATGGTGGCGCCGGGCATTGCGGAGGCATTGATTGCCACCGCCATGGGTCTGTTCGCGGCCATACCTGCCGTGATCGGCTACAACCGCTATTCCAACGACGTGGAGCGGCTCATCAACCATTACGACAACTTCCTCGAGGAGTTCGTCTCCATTCTTCAGCGCCAGGCCCATGTGCCCGGCACTGAACGCTGATTGCGATGTCTTTAGTATCGTGAGCGGACTGGACCGGGACTGACTGCAATGGCACGGCAGCGTATTCGCAGACGGCCAATGTCGGACATAAACGTTGTGCCCTACATCGACGTGATGCTGGTGATGCTGGTCATTTTCATGATCACCGCGCCGCTGCTGACCCAGGGCGTGCAGGTGAAGCTGCCGCAGGCCTCCGCCAAGCCCATACCCTCCAAGCAGCAGGAGCCGCTGCTGGTCACGGTGGGTCCTGACGGAAAGTTCTATCTCAACGTCGGTGACCATCCCCGCAGCCCGGTTGACGCCGACACGCTCGTGCAACGTACGGCGGCGGTGCTGCGGTTGCACCCCGACACCCAGGTGCTGGTCAAGGGAGACCGGAACGTGCCCTATGGCGATGTGGTCACCGCCATGGCCCTGTTGCAGCGGGCCGGTGCGGCGGGCGTCGGGCTGGTCACCGAAAGTCCGCGCAAGGACCGCTGATCCCAGATGTGGCAGTTATTGCGCGAACATCCCAGATCTTTGTTGTATGCGCTGCTGGTCCATCTGGTGCTGCTGGCGCTGCTGGTGGTCGGGGTGGACTGGCGGCCCAAGGCCTCGGCCAATGCCGGCCAGGCGGCGCCGGTGCAGGCGGTCGTCGTCGACCAGGCCAAGGTCGATGCGGAGATGCACAGGCTCAAGCAGGCCCAGTCCGAAAAGCAGACCCGGGCGGCGGAGCATCTGAAGAAGCTCCACGAGCAGGCGGAAAAGGCGCGTCGGGAACGCCAGCGCGAACAACGGCGCCTGGCCGAGCTGGAAAAGAAGCGCCACGAACGGGCGGCTGAGCAGAAGAAGGCGGCCGAGAAGGCGAAGGCTCAGCAGGCCGCGGAAGCGGCCCGGCTGGAGAAGCTCAAGAAGGACCAGGCGGCGCTGGCGGCGAAGAACAAGGCCGAACAGCAACGCCTGGCCCATTTGCAGGCCAAACGCAAGGCGGCCGCGGAGGCCAAACGGAAGGCGGCCGCGGAGGCCAAGCGCAAGGCTGAAGAGGAAGCGAAGCGCAAAGCCGAAGCGGAAGCCAAACGCAAGGCGGCGGAAGAAGCCAAGCGTAAGGCGGCCGCGGAGGCCAAGCGCAAGGCCGAGGCCGAAGCCAAGCGCAAAGCCGCAGAGGAGGCCAAGCGCAAGGCCCAGGAAGAGGCGCAACGAAAGGCCAAGGCCGCCCTGCAACAGCAGTTGGCCGCCGAACAGAAGCAACTGGCTGCCCAACACCAACGGGCGGTTCAGAATGAGGTGAATCAATACATTGCGGCGATACAGCAGAAGGTGAAGCGCAATTGGATACGCCCACCGGGCACGCCGGCCGGACTGTCCTGTGTGGTCAGCGTCAGTCTGATCCCTGGGGGCGACGTGGCCGATGCCAAGATCGTCAAAAGCAGCGGTAACCCGGGGTTCGATCGGTCTGCGGTAGCTGCCGTCTATCGGGCGGCGCCGCTGCCCATGCCGTCGGACCCCGATGCCATGAATCAAATGCGGAACTTCAATTTCGAGTTCACGCCCGAGTCATGAGAGGAACGCCCGTGCGTCTAGCATTCTACGCATGTCTGTTGATGACCGGTCTGTTGCTGGGAGCGCGGGGCGCCGATGCCGCGCTGACCATCCAGATCACCGGTGGCACTGAAGGGGCTCAGCCCATTGCCGTCGTCCCGTTCGGCTGGGCCGGCTCCGGGAAGCTGCCCACCAATGTGGGCAAGGTTATCGCCAATGACCTGCGCCGCAGCGGTCGCTTCGCGCCGCTGGCCGACAAGGACCTGGTCGGCCATCCCCATACAGGCGATGAGGTCAACTTCCAGAGCTGGCGTGTACTGCGGGTCGACAATCTGGTCGTGGGCAAGGTGCAGGCCACCGGGCCAAACAGCTATACCGTACAGTTCCAGCTCTTCGATGTATTCCAGGGTCGTCAGATCATCGGCTACAGCATCCCGGCCCATGGCTCGGACCTCAGACGCGTGGCCCATCACATCAGCGACCTCATCTATCACAGCCTGACCGGCGAACGTGGTGCGTTCAATACCCGCATCGCCTACGTGACGGCAGACCGCAAGAGCAAGGATGATACGGACTACGAGTTGCAGGTCGCCGACTCGGACGGCTATCACCCGCAGACGATTCTGCGCTCGTCCCAACCCATCATGTCGCCGGCATGGTCGCCGGATGGCAAGCAGCTGGCTTACGTGTCCTTCGAACACCATCGGTCCCAGATCTTTGT
>DATFML010000213.1:0-16495 GCA_035266965.1 Gammaproteobacteria bacterium | reverse complement strand
CCCTGAAGCAGCGGGCCCACAATGGCGACGCCCAGGCCCAGTACGAACTGGGCCTGCGCTACGAGAGCGGTGCCTGGGATGTGCTGGCCGACAAGGACAAGGCCCTGTACTGGCTGAAGCACGCCGCGAAAGCAGGCAACCGGCACGCCATGACGGCCCTGGCCCATATCTACGATCAGGGATTGCTGGGCGTCAAGGCCGACCCGGCCAAGGCCGCCGACTGGCGCCGCAAGGCCACCGCCGCACCGCCGTCCCGGCCCTGAGGCGGCGGTGGCGTCGGTCGCCGGGCGGCACCGCATCGCGCCCGCAGGTCACCACCCATGAAGGGCTAGAGCCATGTTCCGATTCGACGTCCTGCCGCCCCTCGCCCTGTACCTGCACCTGCCGTGGTGCGTGCGCAAATGCCCGTACTGCGACTTCAACTCCCATGAGCTCAAGTCGGACCTGCCGGAGCAGGCGTACGTGGACGCCCTGCTCGCCGACATCGAGTTCGAGCTGCCGGGAATCTGGGGGCGCACGGTCCAGAGCATCTTCATCGGCGGCGGCACACCGAGCCTGTTTTCTCCCGAGGCCATCGATCGACTGCTGGCCGGCGTGCGCAGTCGGCTGCGCTGCAAACCGGCTTTGGAAATCACCCTGGAAGCCAATCCCGGCACGGTGGAGCAGGGCCGCTTCGCCGAATATCGAGCGGCGGGCGTCAACCGCCTTTCCATCGGTGTGCAGAGCTTTCAACCCGACCTGCTGGAACGCCTGGGAAGGATCCACGACCGTCGCGAGGCCATGCGGGCGGCCGAGAGTGCCCACCGGGCGGGCCTGGAGAATTTCAACCTCGATCTCATGTTCGGTCTGCCCGGTCAGAAGCTGGCAGCGTGCCTGGCCGATGTGGCGACCGCCATGGACCTGGAGCCCGCCCATATCTCGTTCTATCAGCTCACCCTGGAGCCCAATACCCGCTTTCATCGCTACCCGCCCGTACTGCCCGAGGAGGACATCGTCTGGACCATGCAGGAGCAGGGCCGGGCCGCATTGGAGGCCGGCGGCTATACTCAGTACGAGATTTCCGCCTATGCGCGCCCCGGGCGCCAATGCGACCACAACCTCAACTATTGGCGCTTCGGCGACTACCTGGGAATCGGCGCCGGCGCTCATGGAAAGGTCACCGATGCCCAGCGTCAGGCCGTGACCCGGCGCTGGAAGATCAAGCATCCGAAGGACTATGTGAGGCAGGCGGGAACCGCACAGGCGCTGGGCGGAGAATCGGTGCTGCGTCCCGCCGACGCCGTGCTGGAGTTCATGATGAACGGCCTGCGGCTGAACGAAGGCTTCACGGCCGGCCAGTTCGAGGCGGGCACGGGGCTGGCGCTGGAGAGCGCCGCGGCGGCGATCGAGCAGGGCCTGACGGCAGGCCTGCTGGAGCGGCACGACACGGACCGCCTGCGGGCCAGCGCCACAGGCAGGCAGTTTCTGAATGATCTGCTTGCGCTGTTCCTGCCGGAGGAAGGCGCCGATGATCGAAGAGACACAGGTTGACTGCCCCTACTGCGGCGAAGGCTTCGAGACCGCCGTCGACTGCTCGGCGGGAAGCTGCGATTACATCGAAGACTGCCCGATCTGCTGCCGGCCCATCGAATTCCACGCCGAGGTGGACGGTACGGGCGCGTTGCTGACCATCAGCACGCGACGGGAAGATGACTGACTACCGGCCCATCGACTGCGCCCTCTACAGCCGCTACGAAGTCGCCATCCTGCACCGGGAACGGCTGCGGGTATGCTGGCGGGACGCGGCCGCGGTCACGCACCTGGAAATCCTGCAACCGCAGGATCTGCAGACCCGATCGGGCGCCGAGTATCTGATCGCCACGGGCAAGGGCGGACAGCGGCTGGAGCTGCGCCTGGACCGCATTCTGGAAGCCATGCCGCTGGAGGAAGCCGGCGCGCACCGCCCCTGACTCACACCGGCTCGGCGAACAGATCGTGTTCATCCGCGTCGGTGATTCGCACCTGCGCGAATTCACCCACCGGCAGCCGGTCGTCGCTGACATACACGCAGCCGTCGATCTCCGGCGCATCGGCGGCGCTGCGGGCGATGGCACCCTCCTCATCCACCTCATCCACCAGCACGGTCAGGGTCTGCCCGATACGCCGGCGCAGGCGGTTCGCACTGATCCCGGCCTGCACCGCCATGAAGCGCTCCAGCCGCTCCTGCTTGACCTCTTCGGGAACCGGATCGCCGAGTTCGTTGGCGGCCGCCCCCGCCACCGGCGAGTAGGTGAAACACCCCACCCGATCCAGCTGGGCTTGCTGCAGAAACTCCAGCAACTGCTGGAAATCGGCTTCCGTCTCCCCCGGGAACCCCACAATGAATGTGCTCCGCAGGGTCAGCTCGGGACATTGGGCGCGCCAGGATTCGATCCGCCGCAGGGTGTCCTCGGAGGCCGCGGGACGCTTCATCGCTTTGAGTATGCGCCGGCTGGCATGCTGCAGGGGGATGTCCAGGTACGGCAGCACCCGCCCCTCCACCATGAGGGGAATGACCTCGTCCACGTGGGGATAGGGGTACACGTAATGGAGGCGCACCCAAACCCCCAGCTCGCCCAAGGCGGCGGCCAGTGCCGAGAAACGGGTCTTCAGGGGCCTGCCCTGCCAGAAGCCGGTACGGTAGCGGGTGTCGACCCCGTAGGCACTGGTGTCCTGGGAGACCACCAGCAATTCGCGCACCCCGGCCGCTGCCAGCCGCTCGGCCTCGTCCATGACTTCCCCCACCGGCCGGCTCACCAGGTCCCCCCGCAGGGCGGGGATGATGCAGAAGGTGCAGCGATGGTTGCAGCCCTCGGAGATCTTCAGGTAGGCGTAGTGGCGAGGGGTCAGCTTGACACCCTGGGGCGGGACCAGCGCGGTAAACGGATCGTCCGGCGGCGGCAGATGCCGGTGGACGGCATCCATCACCTGCTCATAGGCATGGGGACCGGTGATGGCCAGTACGTCGGCGTAGCGTTCGCGAATAGTGTCGGCCCGCGCCCCCAGGCAGCCGGTGACCACCACGCGACCGTTCTCCGTCATGGCCTCGCCGATGGCTTCGAGGGATTCCTCCACGGCGCTGTCGATGAACCCGCAGGTATTGACCACCACCAGATCTGCCTGCCGGTAGCTTCCCACCACCCCGTAGCCCTCGGCCCGCAGACGGGTGAGAATGCGTTCCGAATCGACCAGCGCCTTGGGACAGCCCAGGCTGACAAATCCCACCCTGGGTTCACCGGCGGCCATGGGCAGGCACTCCGACAGCGCTCAAAAAATTTCGCTCAGACAGAAACATATTACTCAACAGGGGATTTCTTATACACATCTGCGCCAGCAGACCGCGGCCGCAGTCGGCGCATGGGACAGACTGGCACCAAAACGGAACACAAAGCGATAAGCCCATGTTTTAATGAACCTTTCATGAAACCCCGAGGGCGATGAAAAAAAACGGCCCCGATCAGTGGGCACAGCGGCAGACCATCCGGTCCGAGTTAATCCACAAAGTTATCCACAGGTTTTGTGGATAAGCCGCCCTGGGTTGGACGACAGACCCCACCGCCTATGCTAAGGTTTTCAGAGAAGGGACCAACAATAACAGACCGTGGTGCACCGCGGTATCAGCATCGGAGACAGCCATGAACGACAATGGCGGCCATATAGACTTCGAACAATGGGCAGCACTGGCGGCATCCGATCCGGAAGCCTTCGAAGCACAACGAGCCCAGGTCATCGATGCGGCGATCCGCCGCGCGCCCCGTCCCAAGCAACAGCGCCTGCGCGGCCTGCAATGGAAGCTGGACCACGTACGCCAGCTCTCCGGCACGCCCATGGCGGCCTGCCTGCGGATGAGCAACATGATGTGGGACTCGGTACTCAAGGAAGGCGGGCTGCTGGACGCCTTCCAGTCTCTGGGCCATGCCAGGCCGATGCCGGCGCGACCCAGGGCCGAAGTCCTCCGCATGGATCCGAGCCGGCGCAGGGGCTTGTCGTAGCCCGGGATGATCCCGTATCATTCCGCTTCTTGGATTGGGGCGCCCGCGAGCGTCCCGAGGCTACGCGCTGGATGCAGCGCCCCGAGGTAACCGCCATGAAGCCGGAAATTCATCCCCAATACACGCAGGTCACGGTCACCTGCAGCTGCGGCAATTCCTTCGAGACCCGCTCCACCGCAGGTCATGACCTGCAGGTTGAAGTGTGCGCCGCCTGTCACCCGTTCTATACGGGCAAGCAGAAGATCCTGGACACCGGCGGCCGGGTCGACAAGTTCCGTCGCAAGTACGGTCTGAACAAATAGCGCCGAGCGTGTCGTCTGATCGGCGCCAGGAAAGGGCGTTCCGCCAGCGGGACGCCCTTTTTTCGTTGTGGCGGCGGGCCCTGCTCACCGCCATCGCGGTGCTCTGTGCCGCGTCGGCGTCCGCCGCCGCCCTCTGCCCCCCGGATCACATCGACGAACAGGTGCGGGTCACCTACGTGTATGACGGCGACACCGTGTTTCTCGCCAACGGCCGGCACCTGCGGCTTGTCGGTCTGGACACGCCGGAGATGGGCCGCAACGGGGCCCCCAACGAGCCTTACGCGGTGGCCGCCCGGGACCGCCTGCGGCAACTGCTGTTCAGCCATCACGAGCGCCTGAATCTGCGCTTCGGTCAGCAGCGCCGGGACCACTACGGTCGAATGCTGGCCCACGCCTTCCTGGAGGACGGCAGCAGCGTGACCGCCAGCCTGCTTCGCGCGGGGTTGGCGACCACGCTGGTGATTCCGCCGAATGTATGGAATGCGCGCTGCTACGCCGCCCAGGAACGCTCTGCCCGCCAGGCTCACCGGGGCCTCTGGAGCCTTGCGGCCTATCAGCCCAAGGACAGCGCGACGCTGGCAAGCAGCACACGGGGTTTCCGGGTGGTGCGGGGGCGGGTCGTGCATATCGGTCACAGCGCCCGCGCTCTGTGGCTGGACCTGCAGGGCCGCTTCGGCGTGCGCATCGACCGTCGGGACCTGTCCTATTTCACCAACCCGCCGCTGGAATCACTGCAGGGACGGACAATAGAAGTGCAGGGACTGGTCTATGAGCGCCGCCGCGAGCTGCGCATGCAGGTGCGCTACCCCACGGCCCTGCGTGTGGTGGACAAGCGAGCCCTGCCTGCCGGCGCACACCAGTAGTACACTTGCAGACGACGGCGCGGCCAGGTCGGGGCCGTCACGACACTCGCGCGGACGCTTCGCCAGGTCGCGGGCGATGGGGTTCCGCGTTGTGCACCTTTCAGTCCATCCGCATCATGGAGGCGCTTCCCGGGGAAGCTGACACGAGCAATGTCCCACGACTTCAAGCAAGCCGCTCTCGAATACCACGAACATCCCGTCCCCGGCAAGCTGAGCATCCAGGTCACCAAGCCCTGCGAGACCCAGCGCGATCTGTCCCTGGCCTACACACCCGGAGTCGCCGAGCCGGTGCGTGCCGTTCATGCGGACCCTGAAGCGGCATACCGGTACACGGCCAAGGGCAACCTGGTCGCGGTGATCACCGACGGCACTGCCGTTCTGGGCCTGGGCAACGTGGGCGCCCTGGCGGGCAAGCCGGTCATGGAAGGCAAGGCCGTACTGTTCAAGCGCTTCGCCGGCGTGGACGTTTTCGATATCGAGGTGGATTCGGAAAGCCCGGAAGCTTTCGTGGATACGGTGGCCAGGATCGCGTCCGGCTTCGGCGGCATCAACCTGGAAGACATCGCCGCGCCCCACTGCTTCGCCGTGGAGCAGGCCCTCAAGGAGCGCCTGGATATTCCGGTGTTCCATGACGACCAGCACGGAACCGCCATCATCATCGCCGCCGGCCTGCTCAACGCCCTGGAGCTGCAGGGCAAGGCGATCGAGGACGCCAGGATCGTCTGTCTGGGTGCAGGAGCAGCCGGCATCGCGTCCATGCACCTGCTCGCCGCGCTGGGCGCGAAGCGCGAGAATATTCTGATGGTGGATCGCAAAGGGGTACTGCACACCGGGCGCACGGACCTCAACACCTACAAAGCCGCCTGTGCGACCGCCACCGACAGGCGCAGCCTGGCCGACGCCATGCGCGATGCCGACGTGTTCATCGGCGTGTCCGGCCCCGATCTGCTGAGCGCCGACATGCTCGCCTCCATGGCGCCGAAACCGGTGGTATTCGCCCTGTCCAACCCCGATCCGGAAATCGACCCCGAGTTGGCCCGGTCCATGCGCGATGACCTTATCATGGCGACCGGTCGCAGCGACTATCCCAACCAGGTGAATAACGTACTGGGGTTCCCGTTCATATTCCGCGGCGCCCTGGACGTGCGCGCTCGCGGCATCAATGAAGCCATGTACCTGGCGGCCGTTCACGCGCTGAGAGCGCTCGCCCGTGAGCCGGTGCCGGCGGAAGTGCTCGGCGCCTACGGACTGACCGAGCTCGAGTTCGGTCCCGACTACATCCTGCCCACGCCCCTGGACCCGCGGCTGATCGAGCGGGTGCCCCCGGCGGTGGCGCGGGCCGCTGTGGAAACAGGTCTGGCCCGACATGGCTATCCTGACCATTATCCGGACTGAAAGCCGCAGTTCGGGTGGACGACCGACACGGACCGCCGGCGCAGCAGGGGGAACGATGCCATGAGCGAGCGCAAGGTAATCCTCAGCGATCCTCTCAGCGGAAAGCAGATCGAGCTGCCGGTGCTGGAGGGCACATTCGGCAACCGGGCGGTTGACGTCGGCAGCCTGTATCGCGAGCTGGGCTACACCACCTTCGACCCGGGTTTTCTATCGACCGCCAGCTGCCCGAGCCGCATCACCTACATCGACGGGGAAAAGGGGGTGCTGCTGTACCGCGGCTACCCGGTCGAGCAACTCGCCGAACACAGCGAGTTTCTGGAGGTGGCCTATCTGCTGCTGTACGGCGAGCTTCCCACCCGCGACCAGCTCGACGAGTTCCGGCACGTCATCCTGCATCACACCATGTTCAACGAGAACCTGCGGCGCTTCTACAGCGGATTCTATTACGATGCCCATCCGATGGCGGTCATGGTCGGCGTGGTGGGTTCGCTGTCGGCCTTCTATCACGACTCCACCGACGTCAACAATCCTCGCCATCGGGAGATCAGCGCCCATCGCCTGGTAGCCAAGATGCCCACCATCGCCGCGGCCTGCTACAAACAGTCCGTGGGCGAGCCCTTCATCTACCCTCACAACGATCTCAGCTACTGCGGAAACCTGCTGCAGATGATGTTCGGCGTGCCCTGTGAACCCTACAACGTGGATCCGGTGGCCGAGCGCGCCATGAACATTCTGTTCATCCTGCACGCCGATCACGAGCAGAACGCCAGCACGGCCACCGTGCGCCAGGCCGGCAGCTCGGGCGCCGACCCCTTCGCCTGCATCGCCGCCGGCATTGCCTCGCTGTGGGGCCCGGCCCACGGCGGAGCCAACGAGGCGGTGCTCACCATGCTGGAGGAAATCGGTGACGTAAAGAATGTGCCCCGGTACATCGACCGGGCCAAGGACAAGAACGACCCGTTTCGGCTGATGGGTTTCGGGCACCGCATCTACAAGAACTACGATCCGCGCGCACGCATCATCAGACAGATCTGCCACCAAGTGCTGAACAGGCTCGGCAGCAGCAGCGATCCGCTGTTCGAGCTGGCTATCCGGCTGGAGGAAATTGCCCTGCAGGACGAGTATTTCATCGAGCGCAAGCTGTATCCCAATGTCGATTTCTACTCGGGAATCATCTATCGGGCGCTCGGCATTCCCAGCAACATGTTCACGGTCATGTTCGCCATCGCGCGCACGGTCGGCTGGGTCTCGCACTGGATGGAAATGATGGGCGAACCGTCCACGCGCATCGGCAGACCGCGCCAGCTCTACGAAGGCAGCGGGCGGCGCGATTATGCGCCAATCGAGCGCCGCACCGGCGCGCCCGCCGCCGACTGAAATTCAGTCTTCTTCCAACAGCGCATCCAGCGTGACCAGGGTGGCCCTGCGCATGGGCTTGCCGTCCAGACTGCTGCGCGGCGCTTCGCGCAGGCCTTCCAACGGGAAGACGGTCAGCTCCAGCACATGCTCGCCCGCCACCAGGCGGAAGCCGGGGAAATTGCGATACTCGTTGCGCCCGATCTTCAGGCGCCGCTCGGCGTTCTCGAACGGGATATCCGATTGCATCAGGAACAACGCCACCTCTTCCGGCGTATCCGCAAACAGGTGCAGATCCACGTCCGAGTACTGCCCGGCCGAGCCGCTCAGCACCGCGCCCACCAGCCGGGGCTCGAAGCGCGACAGGAATTGCATCGCCTCCCGGGCCGCCAGACGCAACGAACGCAGATATTCAGGCTGGGAATCGGACTGGAACAACCGCTGATACTGCTGCAGCGCCTCCTCGATTTCCACGTTGCGCGGCATGTTCTGGGTCTCGCGCGCGCCAAGATGGGCCGCCGCCTTGCGTTTGGCCGCGTAGTAGTCACGCACACCCTCTTCCACCATGACCCGCGCTGCCTCCTGGGCGATGCGCTGGCGCATCTGCAGGTCCCGGCTTGATTGTCTGGCACCCATAGGTGCTGTGCTCCTTGGATCGCACCATCACCGCAACGCGACCCTCTGGCGTTGACAGGCCCTAAAACAGATGTCCGGGGACGGCCGGACCGGAGCCCCCCACCTCGCCCGCAGATGTGGAAGGCGCGGTCTTCTTCGGCACATCGGCGAGCCGGAACGTCTCGAATATGGCGTTGCCCTGGCCGGGGCGGGCCAGCAGCCCGGTGGCCGGATCGATGCGCACGGTCACCAGCCCCGGCGGTTCCTCCATGCGTTGCGCCGGCAGACCCTTGAGCGCCGCCCCCATGTAGCCCATCCATGCAGGCAGAGCCGCAATCGCTCCGGTTTCGTGGGAACCCAGGGGCTGAACCTTGTCGAAGCCGACCCATGCCGCAGCCACCAGGGCCCGGTCGAATCCGCAGAACCAGGCATCCTGCTGGTCATTGGTGGTGCCGGTCTTGCCCGCCAGGTCGGTGCGGTGCAGCGCCAGCGCATGGCGGCCGGTACCGTGGCGGATCACACCCTCCATCATCGAAGTCATGATGTAGGCGTTCTGGGCCGATATGACGCGTTTGGCCAGATGCAGGGGCGGCCTTGGCGGTCCGACCAGCACCTGGGGTTGATCACTGTTGGCCGGGGTCCGGGCCGTTGTCGGCGTTGCGGCAGCGGCGCCTGCCGCGGCGCCGGTGGAAGGTTGGGGCTTTCCTTCGGCCGCCGCGCACTCGGCACACACCACTGCCGGATCGGCCCGGAACACCACATTGCCGCTTTCGTCCACGATGGACTTGATCAGGTAGGGCTTGACCCTGTAGCCGCCGTTGGCGAACACCGAGTAACCGGTCGCCATCTGCAGCGGAGTGACGCTGGTGCTGCCCAGCGCCAGCGACAGGTTGTGGGGGAGCTGTTTGGGATCGAAGCCGAAACGCTGGGCGTACTGGATTGCATAGTTGACGCCGATGCGTTGCAGCAGCCGGACCGCCACCAGATTGCGCGAGTCGACCAGGCCGACGCGCAGGCGGGTGGGGCCGAAAAACAGCCCGCTGTAGTTCTCGGGCCGCCACGTCCCTTCCAGCCCCGCCGAATCCTGGAACACGACCGGCGCGTCATTGATGAGAGTGGCCGCGGTATAACCCTTGTGCAACGCCGCGGAATAGATGAACGGCTTGAAACTGGAGCCCGGTTGGCGCTGCGCCTGGGTGGCGCGATTGAATTTGCTGCGGTAGTAGTCGAACCCACCCACCAGCGCCACGATGGAGCCGTCATCCGGCCGCAGGGAAACCAGCGCACCTTCCACGGCAGGAACCTCGGCGAGCTTCCAGTGGCCGTCGTGCAGCTTCTTGAGGCGCACGATGTCGCCCGCCTTCAACACATCCGCCGCCTTCTTGGGCGCCGGCCCGCGTCGATTCACGTCGATGTAACGACGCGCCCAGGAAATGCCGTCCCAACCGAGCGTCGCCTCGCTGCCGTCGGCCAGACGCAGTTTGGCGGAACGCTCGGCCACATCCAGCACCAGCGCCGGCTGCAATCCACCCACCTTGGGAATTTCCTGCAGCAACTGCTCCTGGGCGTCGACAGTCTGATACTTGCCCAGCTCCACCTGACGCTCCGGTCCACGATAGCCGTGACGCCAGTCGTACTGCACCAGAGCGTTGCGCAGGGCGTCGGTGGCGTCCTTCTGCCGCGACGACTCGATGGTGGTATAGACCTTGTAACCGTCCGTGTACGCCGCGTCGCCATAACGCTGGACCATGTCCGCACGGACCATTTCCGCCACGTAGGGCGCGTGCACCTCAATAGCCGGCGCATGCAGTGTTGCGGAATCGTCTTCCGCCAGCGCCTTCTTGTAGGTCGCATCATCGATGAAGCCCAGGTCCT
Source organism: Gammaproteobacteria bacterium (assembly GCA_035266965.1). Classification (GTDB taxonomy): domain Bacteria; phylum Pseudomonadota; class Gammaproteobacteria; order DATFLG01; family DATFLG01; genus DATFML01. The sequence goes on along the minus strand of DATFML010000213.1, from coordinate 6,079 downwards.
GCATGCGCCCGAGCACATAGTTGCGTCGCTCGCGGGCACGACTGGGATCGGTGATGGGGTTGTAGCGTGACGGCGCCTTGGGCAGGCCCGCGATCATCGCCATCTCGCCCACGGTAAGCTTGTCCAGGGGCTTGCCGTAGTACACCTGGGCGGCGGCCCCGATCCCGTAGGCCCTGTGCCCCAGGTAGATCTTGTTGAGGTACAGCTCCAGCACCTGCTGCTTGGTGAGCTCGCGGTTGATCTTCAGGGCGAGAAAGATTTCCCGCAGCTTGCGCAGGTAGGTCTTCCTGCGACTGAGGAAGAAGTTGCGGGCCACCTGCATGGTGATGGTGCTGCCGCCCTGGCGCTTCTGGCCGGTGCGGATGAGCTCGATGGCCGCGCGCACCAGCCCCTTGACGCTGACCCCCGGGTGGTGGAAGAAGTTGGCGTCTTCCGCCGCCAGGAATGCCTTGATCTGCAGCGGCGGAACGTCTTCGTAGTCCACCGGAATACGGCGTTTTTCGCCGTATTCGGCCATCAGCAGTCCGTCACTGGTATAGACCCGCAGGGGCACCTGCAACTGGACGTCCTTCAGGCGCTCAATGTTCGGCAGCTGGGGTTCGATATACAGGTAGGCGGCGGCGAAGGCGATCATGCCGACGGCCGCCATGGCTACTACGGCGACCGCCGTATAGCGAAGTGCACGGAAGAGTTTTCTCATGAATGCAGCTGGTTTGTGAATACGGTCATGGAATGGGGCTTAAAGAAAAGTATAAAACTTCCGATACTGTGAAACGAGACCTACGTGCAGACAAGGCACTTCGTTGACAAAGAGTTGGCGATGCCTTCTAATGCCGCAAAACATTTACGTGGTACAACCACGTAGATATAAAAGGAAAATTGCCGTGCCGCTCGCGCAACTCCTCCAAAGGGCAAAGCCACCACTCGTCGGACTGGATATCAGTTCCACGGCTGTCAAGCTGCTGGAGCTCAGTCGCAGTGGTTCGCGCTATCGCGTGGAAAGCTACGCCGTCGAACCGTTGCCGCCCAACTCCGTCGTGGAAAAGAGTATCACCGATGCCGAAGCGGTGGGCGATGCCATTCGCCGGGCCGTCAAGCGCTCGGGCACCCGTGCGAAGTTCGCGGCCGTGGCGGTGGCGGGCTCGGCGGTCATTACCAAAGTCATTCCCATGCCGGGCGCCCTGTCCGACGAGGAAATGGAAAGCCAGATCGAACTGGAGGCGGACCAGTACATTCCGTACCCCCTCGAAGAGGTCAACCTCGACTTCGAGGTGCTCGGACCATCGGAGAAGAACCCCGATGCGGTGGACGTTCTGCTTGCCGCTTCCCGCAGCGAGAACGTGGACATGCGCGTCGCGGCGGTGGAAACCGGCGCCCTGACGGCGAAGATCGTGGACGTGGAGGCCTACGCACTGGAAAACGCGTTTGCCCTGCTGGCCGATCAGCTTCCTGACCAGGGCATCGAGCGGACCATCGCGGTGGTGGACGTGGGCGCGACCATGACCACCCTCAATGTACTGCACGACATGAAGATTATCTACACCCGGGATCAGGTGTTCGGCGGCAAGCAGCTGACCGAGGAGATCATGCGCCGCTACGGCCTGTCCTACGAGGAAGCCGGCATGGCCAAGCGCCAGGGCGGGTTGCCCGACAATTACGGGCCCGAAGTGCTCGAACCCTTCAAGGAGGCCATGGCCCAGCAGGTGAGCCGGTCCCTGCAGTTCTTCTTCTCCTCCAGCCAGTACAACAGCGTCGAGCATGTCGTGCTCGCCGGAGGCAGCGCATCCATTCCCGGCGTGGATGAACTCCTGCAGGAGAAGATCGGCGTGGAGACAACCATCGCCAATCCTTTCGCGAACATGTCGCTGGCGTCCCGGGTCAAGCCCCAGACCCTCAGCAACGATGCGCCGGCGCTGATGATCGCATGCGGGCTGGCACTAAGGAGTTTCGACTGAAATGGCCCATATCAACCTGCTACCGTGGCGCGAGGAACTGCGCAAGCAGCGTCAGAAGGAGTTCGTCTTTCAGACGGGCGGGGCGGTGGCCATCGCCGTACTGCTTCTGATGTTCGTCCATATGCGTATGAACGCGATGGTCGAGGCCCAGCAGGGCCGCAACAGTTACCTGTCCGCGCAGATTGCCCAGCTCAACAAGAAGATCCGGTCCATCAAGGACCTGGAAACGACCAAGAAGAAGCTGCTGGCTCGCATGCACATCATTCAACGCTTGCAGCGCAGCCGGCCTCAGAGCGTCCATCTGATGGACCAGCTGGTGCGCACGCTCCCTGACGGTGTGTACCTGACCAGCATCAAGCAGCACGGCGACGGCCTGACCCTGTCCGGCATGGCCCAGTCCAACGCCCGCGTGTCGGCATACATGCGCAACATCGCCGCGTCCAAATGGCTGACCGACCCCAAGCTGGATTTCATCGAGACCAAGGACGCGAAACGGCGGCACCTGTCCGAGTTCACGCTCGAAGCGAAGCAGCAGGCGCCCAAGCAAAATGGCGACAAGACAGCCGTTGTGGCAGGAGCGCGCCGATGAACCTGTCAGATATCAACGATCTGGACTTCAACAACATCGGAAGTTGGCCGACCATCGCCCGTGCCGTACTGATCGGCATCGTGTTCGTCGCGGTGCTCGGGTTGGGCTACTGGTTCGACACCCAGAGCCAGCTCGACGACCTGCGCCGGGCGCAGACCCATGAACGGGAGCTCAAGCACGTCTTCGAGACCAAAGCGGCAAAGGCCGCCAACCTGAAGGCCTATCAGGCCCAGCTCAAGGAGATGCGCCACTCGTTCGGGGCCATGCTGCGACAGCTGCCGAACAAGACCGAGGTCGCGGACCTGCTGGTGGACATTTCCCAGACCGGGCTGGCCAGCGGCCTGCATTTCGAGTTGTTCAAGCCGCGCGCGGAAGTCCCCAAGGATTTCTACGCGGAACTGCCCATCAGCATCCGCGTGCGGGGCGACTATCACGAATTCGGCGCTTTCGTGAGCGGCGTGGCGGCACTGCCCCGCATCGTGACCATTAATGACATCAAGATCACCCCTGCGAAGGACAAGAGCGGTCAGGGGCCGCTGGTTATGCAGCTGACCGCGAAGACCTATCGCTACATCGAGCAGGGAGGGAACCAGAAATGAAGTCGATCCCCGCCCGCTCGGCACTGAGGGCTCTGCTGGCGCTTGCCCTGGGCACCGGCCTGACGGCATGTGCCAGCAGCAACATGCAGGATCTGCACCATTACGTGAAACAGGTCGAATCCCGTCAGCATTCGCGAATCGCCCCGCTGCCGGAATTTCAGCCTTTCCAGACCTTCGTCTACCAGGACAAGAACCTGCGCTCGCCGTTCACGCCGCCCACCTTCAACCGACCGGCCGACCTGGGCGGTCACAGCGACAACGGCATCCATCCGGACTTCAATCGGCCACTGCAGCCGTTGGAGCAGTTCCCGCTGGACAGCCTGCGCATGGTCGGAACCCTGGCCCGCAAAGGCAAGGACTGGGCGCTCGTTCAGGACAGCACCGGTACGATTCACATGGTGCGCCCTGGGGACTATATGGGCCAGAACCGCGGCAAGGTCGTCCAGATCACTGAAGCGAAAGTAAAACTTGTAGAAATCGTACCGGATGGAATGGGTGGCTGGATGAAGCGCAAGGCCGCCCTCGCACTGAGCGAATGATCCCATGGGGGAACACAGATGATTGTCACGTGCTACCTGGATAAAGTTTTCGGCTGGTCGGGGCTGCGCCTGCGCCGAAGGGAAAAAGGGCTGGGCTGGCTGGCCGGCGCGCTGATCGCGCTTGCGGCACTGCCGGCGCCGGCATGGGCCGCGGGATCGAGTCCCAATACGCTCAAATCCGTGAGCTATGCCAGCCTGCCGGGCAATCGCGTGCGGGTAACGCTGACCATGGCGAAGAAGGCCTCCAAGCCGCTGAGCTTCACCATCGACAAGCCGGCCCGCATCGCACTGGACTTCCCGCATACCAAGACCGCACTGGCCAAGCGCTACCACCCCATCAACGTGGGGGTGACGAAAAGCGTGACGGCGGTGGAAGCCCAGGGCCGCACCCGCGTGGTCCTGGACCTGGTACAGATGGTGCCGTACCGCACCCGGGTCGATGGCAAGAAGGTCATCGTGACGATCCAGGACGCCGGTGCGACGGCGGCCCAATCCGAGGCCGCCAGCCACGGCACTTCGCCTTCCGGCGCTGCGGGCCACTCCAACGACAGCATCGACGGCGTGACTTTCCATCGCGGGGCACAGGGCCAGGGGCAGGTGGTGGTCAAGTTGTCCGATCCGTCGATTCCGGTGGACATGAACCGCCAGGGCAACAAGGTTATCGTCAACTTCTTCAATGCATCGGTGCCCAAGAAGCTGCAACGCCGCCTGGATGTCTCCGACTTCGCCACACCGGTACAGACGGTCGACACCTTCCAGAAGGGCAACAACGTCCGCATGGTGATCACCCCCACCGGCCACTTCGACCAGCTGGCCTACCAGACCGACAACACCTTCACGGTGGAAGTCAAACCGGTCACCAAGGCACAGCAGCAGGCGGCCGCCAAGAAGAAATTCAAGTACACGGGCCAGAAACTGTCCCTGAACTTCCAGGACATCGATGTCCGCTCGGTGCTGCAGCTGCTGGCCGACTTCACCGGCATCAACATCGTCGTCAGCGACAGCGTCAAGGGTAAGCTGACCCTGCGCCTGAAGAACGTACCCTGGGATCAGGCCCTGCACATCATCCTGCAGGCCAAGGGGCTGTCCAAGCGCCAGGTGGGCAACGTGATGTGGGTCGCGCCCAGCGAGGAAATGGCGGCCCGCGAGAAGCTGGAGCTGCAGTCCAAGAAGCAGATCCAGCAACTGGCGCCGCTGGAGTCGGCCTTCATCCAGATCAACTACGCGAAGGCCACCAATATCGCCACGCTGATCAAGACCAAGAGCAAGAACGGCTCGCTGCTCTCCAAACGCGGCACGGTCAGCGTCGATCCGCGCACCAACACCCTGCTGGTGCAGGACACCGCCGACAAGATCCAGGAGATCCGCAAGCTGGTCGCGCGCCTGGACATCCCGGTACGCCAGGTGCTGATCTCCTCGCGCATCGTGATCGCCAACGACGACTTCGCCCGCAACCTGGGCGCAAAGCTGGGGCTGTCGGGACGTGCGACGTTCTCCGGCAACACCACCGGGATCTTTGCCGGCGGGCTGCCGGGCGATCTGAAGACCACCCCGATAACCGGTATCGAGAATCCGGCCGGCTCGGGCAATGAGTCGCTCGCGGTGGACCTGCCGATCTCGAACCCGACCAGTGCCATCGACCTGCTGGTCGGCCGTATCGGTCACAACCTGCTGCGCCTGGAACTGCAGGCCATGCAGTCCGAGAACCGGGGCCAGATCATCTCCAGCCCGCGGGTCATCACTTCCAACCAGAAGGAAGCGGTCATCGAATCGGGCGTCGAGATTCCCTACCAGCAGGCCACCTCCAGCGGTGCCACCAGCGTGTCCTTCAAGAAGGCGACCCTCAGCCTGAAGGTGACGCCGCAGATCACGCCCGACGACCGCATCATCATGGATCTGAAGGTGCACAAGGACAGCGTGGGGCAGGTCTACCAGGGCGTGCCCAGCATCGACACCCGGGCCGTGGACACCCAGGTGCTGGTGGACAACGGAGAGACGGTGGTACTGGGCGGCATCTACGAGCAGACCCGCACGCACCAGGCCGACAAGGTGCCGTTCTTCGGCGATCTGCCGGGTATCGGCTATCTGTTCAAGAGCACCCAGAAGGTGAACAACAACCAGGAACTGCTGGTGTTCGTGACGCCCAAGATCGTCAAGCAGAGCCTGAAACTGCACTGACCCGTCCACAGCCGCGGCTTGCCCGGCCGCGGCTTTTCTGGCATACCTGCCCGGCATGAAAACGCCGGGCAGTTTGTTTCTGGTCGGCCCCATGGGGGCCGGCAAATCCACCATCGGCCGCCAACTGGCGCGCACGCTGCACATGCCGTTTCACGACAGCGACCGTGAGATTGAGCAGCGTACCGGCGTCGACATCCCGTTGATCTTCGAGCTGGAAGG
>DATFML010000212.1:0-9712 GCA_035266965.1 Gammaproteobacteria bacterium | reverse complement strand
GGACGTACCCCAGCCGCGCGGACAGACTGTAGCTGAGGGTGCGCTCCAGGGAGAAGGTGCGGCTGTCGGATTTGCTGTTGACGTGATAGAAGTCCGCACGGCTGCGATCGCCTTCCAGTTCCAGGCCCAGGTACCAGCGCTTGATCAGCCAGCCGTAGCCGGCGAACAGGCCGGCGTCCGCTCCGTGGCTGCCCATGTCGCCGATGTCGACATTCTCGGCAGCGCCTTCGCTGCCGCTTTCGCCCTCGCCTTCACCTTCACCGCGACTGCCGCTGGTGACGGCATTCAGGGCGCTGTATCCCATCTGGCCGCCGAAGTAGAAGCCGGCTGGCGAGGCAGGCGCCTGCTCCCTGGCGGGAGCGGTGGCCTCGCCGGGCCAGCTCTCCGGCGGGCGCGCGGCCAGCAGCTGACTGCCCAGGGTGAGCATGACCTGGTTGCGGTAATAGGCGGTGCCGAACACGTCGCTGGGAAGATTGGAGTCTCGATGCAGGAAACGGTAGTCGGCTCCCAGGTACAGGTAGCGGCTGACGTCATATTTCAGGCCCGCGCCGGCGACCAGCAGGTTCGCGTTGCGATCGATGCCCTGGTACTCGCTGCGCCCCACCGAGGCGCGCACATTGAAACGCAGCCTCGGGCGCAGTCGGTGCTCCAGTTTCGCGCCCAGGACTGTGTTGAGGTAGCCGGACGCGCCGGACAGCACCGTCTCTTCCATGGAGCGGTCCAGGTATGCCGTCACGTTGGTATGTTCCCGGGTCCGCCACCGCAGGCGGGCGCCGAAATCGGGTCTGCTCACATCCACCAGCCGCGGGTCGTCGTAGTTCTGGGTCAGATGGCCCACATAGGCTTCGCCGTGAACTCCGTTCGCCATTCGCAGTAGCACGCCCAGATCCAGGCGGGTGCCGTTGGAGTCGCGGTCGAATCCCGCGGTGGGCGTCGTGTCGTAGCGCCGCCGGTCCAGGGCGGCCTGTACGAAAGGCGAGAAGCGGGACGTGAGCCGGTAGCTGATGCGTGTGCCCAGGGTGTAGAGCTTGCGGTCCCGCAGGTCGTTGTTGATGATGCCGCCGCTGGTGCTGGGCACGTTGTCGAAGTTCAGTTTCTCGAAGGTGCCGCCCAGCCGCAGGGAGGTTCGGTCGAAGCGCCGGGCGAAGCCCAGGTGCGACTGCAACTCCGTGTAGACGGTGGGCTCGGTCCCCTGCACGGCATCCGGTGAGCCCCGTTCCTCATGGTTGCGGCTGATCCGTGCGCCCGCGAAGATGTTGGACCGGTCGGTGAGGTCATAGCGGCCTCGTGCGCCCAGCCAGGCGTCCTGGTAGTTCTCTTGTGTGTGGGTGGCGTAACGGCCGATGTCCGCGCCTGCATCGAGGTTCAACTGGTTGCGCGCCCAGTTCGATTTCAGCACGGCGGTAGGCGAGAGGACTGTGATCAGATCGCTCTGCGGCGCCACCCCGTGCTGGGGATCGTTGCGGGTGGCGAAGATGTTGTCGTCGTACAGGGAGGAAATGGAAAGACCCGGGAAGAAGCGGAACGATCCCACGTCCAGTCCGGCTCTTTCCGATTGCGGCCGGGTGGGCGTCATGGGAGCCGGCTCCTTGGTCGGCCGTTCGTCGGGACTCCCCAGGGCGTCTCCCGGCGTCTGCAGGCCGCTTTGGGCTACTGTGCCGGTGTCCGTGACCGGCTGGGCGGCGGACGTCATGGGCAGGCTGCATACGCCTGCCAGGGTGCCCATCAGAACGGCGTTGAGAGAAAGCTTGTCGGCCATGGATGTATGCCTTCTTTTTGGTGCCGGCGGATTGCGCTCGGTACAGGTACGGACGACGTGGACTGCGCCCTGCGCGGCACCACACGCCGCTTTGGGGGAAGCGTTGAATACTTCGCTCTCCGAAAGTCCAATGTGCCCGAACGACGCGGCGCTGCGTCTGGCATGAGCGTCCGCCTGCGGTACCTTAATGGCAAGCGTAACCTCTGCCTGGCGGCAGCATCCTGATACAGGTCAAAGATGGGTGCCGTGCCGTGGCCGCGACCATTCAGTGTAGCGGCCGGTGGAGGGGCCGACGCCTGTCAAACACTGCGACCAACGTGCCCCGGCGGCGGTTCCGCGCCGTGCCCCGGGACTGGACAAAGCAAAAGGGCCACGCTTTCGCGTGGCCCCTTCGGGATTGCCTGGCCGCCGGGCGGTCCGAACAGGACTACTCGATCTCCAGGAAGCTGCGCAGCTGTTCCGAACGGGTCGGATGGCGCAGCTTGCGCAGGGCCTTGGCCTCTATCTGCCGGATCCGCTCGCGGGTGACATCGAACTGCTTGCCCACTTCCTCCAGCGTGTGGTCGGTGTTCATGTCGATGCCGAAGCGCATGCGCAGCACCTTGGCTTCCCGGGGCGTCAGCCCCGACAGCACGCCGCGGGTCGCTTCGCGCAGGCCCTCGGTGGCCGCCGAGTCCACCGGCGACAGAATGCTGGTGTCCTCGATGAAGTCGCCCAGGTGCGAGTCCTCGTCGTCGCCGATGGGCGTCTCCATGGAGATCGGCTCCTTGGCGATCTTCAGCACCTTGCGCACCTTGTCCTCGGGCATCTCCATGCGCTCGGCCAGCTCTTCCGGGGTGGGCTCGCGGCCCATCTCCTGCAGCATCTGGCGGGAGATGCGGTTGAGCTTGTTGATGGTCTCGATCATGTGCACCGGGATGCGGATGGTGCGGGCCTGGTCCGCGATGGAGCGGGTGATGGCCTGCCGTATCCACCAGGTGGCATACGTCGAGAACTTGTAGCCGCGACGGTATTCGAACTTGTCCACCGCCTTCATGAGGCCGATGTTGCCTTCCTGGATCAGGTCCAGGAACTGCAGCCCGCGGTTGGTGTACTTCTTGGCGATGGAGATCACCAGTCGCAGGTTGGCCTCCACCATTTCCTTCTTGGCCCGCCGTGCCTTGGCTTCGCCGATGGACATGCGCCGGTTGATGTCCTTGATCTCGCTGATGCCGAGACCGGTCTCGTCCTGCAGGCCCACCAGACGGTTCTGGGCGCGCAGGATGTCGTCCTTGTACTCCTCCAGGACCGGAGAGTACTTGCGGCCGGCCTTGATCTGCTCGTCCAGCCACTTGAGGTTGGTCTCGTTGTCCGGGAAGGTGGTGATGAAGTCCTTGCGGGGCATGTGCGCCTTGCTGACGCAGATGTTCATGATCACGCGCTCGTGGGCACGGATGCGCTCGACCATCACCCGCAGGTTGATGGTGAGCTCGTCCACCAGCCGGGGCACGAGCTTGAACTCCATGAAGTAATCCGCCATCTGCTCGCGAGCCTTGATGGTGGTCTTGTGGTTCTTGCCGTGCTTGGAGAAGGCCGTCATGGCCTTGCTGTACAGGGACTGCAGCTGCTCGAAGCGCACCCGCGCCTCTTCAGGGTCCGGACCGGTGTCCAGCACGCTGGTGTCGCTGTCGTCCTTGTCTTCGTCATCGTCGTCATCGCTGTCGTCCGACGCGGACGCTTCGATGCGCACTTCAGGCTCGCCGGGGCCGGCGACCTCGTCGTTGAGGGCGTTCGGGTCCACGAAGCCGGTGATGATGTCGGACAGGCGCGTCTCGCCGGCCTCGATGCGTGCGTATTCCTTCAGCAGCAGGGCGACGGACTCGGGATAGCTGGCCAGCGCCGACAGCACCTGGCGCAGGCCGTCCTCGATGCGCTTGGCGATCTCGATCTCGCCTTCGCGGGTCAGCAGCTCCACCGTGCCCATCTCGCGCATGTACATGCGCACCGGGTCGGTGGTGCGGCCGAATTCGCTGTCCACGCTGGCCAGGGCCGCCGCCGCTTCCTCGGCCGCGTCCTCGTCGGTGGTGACCGGCGCACCGGCGAGCAACAGGGTATCGGAATCCGGCGCAATCTCATGCACCGTAATGCCCATGTCATTGATCATGTTGATGATGTCTTCGATCTGTTCCGGATCGACGATTTCATCGGGAAGATGATCATTGACCTCCGCGTAGGTCAGGAAACCCTGTTCCTTTCCCTTGGCGATCAGTTGCTTCAACTGTGACTGCTGATCTTGATTCATAATGACGAAAGACCCGTAAGTACCGCTGTTGCCCAGGCAAGGGGCCAAAATCAAACACCCAGTCTAGCGTATTCCCTGCTTACTTTCCATCGGCCGGTCCTTTGCCTGCGGCGTCGGGTTGCCCTGCCCCGTGGCGGGACCCCAGCAGCCGCTGCAGTTCCCGCTTTTCCGCCGGTGTGAGCCCTTCGCGGCGGGCCTGTTCCAGAAGTTGCTCTGTGCGTCGGTCAAGCTTCTGTTGCTTGAGACGTTCCAGGGCGCCAAGGAATTCCGCCGCCACACCCTCTTCGGGCACTGAAGGGACCCATTGCAGCAACCTGGCCAGGTGTCGGCCGTTGTCGCTGCCGCGCCAGTGCTCAAGCACCGCCGCACTGTTGAGATGGGGGTTTGCAGCCAGGAATTCAAGCAGTTCCACCAGTAATGTGACGCCAGGGGCGTCGATGTCCTCCAGTTCCCGCGGGCGCTCCACCTGCCCCGCCAACTCCGGATGGTGCAGCAGCAGGCCGATCGCCAGCCGCACCGGTGTCAGGCCCATTTCCCTCTGGCGCGGCCCGCGTCCGGTCGGGATCCGGCCGCCGGCGTTGCCGGACTCGCGGACCAGGCCGTCCACCTGTTGGGGCGCGAGGCCGATCCTCTCGCCCAGGCGTTCGACCATCTTCTGATACAACACCCCGAAAGGTAGCTGCCTCAGCAGCGGACGCGCCAGCGCGACCAGCCGCTCATGTCCGTCCATGCTTCGTGTATCGGCTTGTTTGGCCAAAGCTTCAAAGAAAAAGTCCGACAGGGGCAGGGCCTTGGCCAGGCGCGCCTCGAAGGCGGCCTGACCTTCCCGGCGCACCAGGGTGTCCGGGTCCTCCCCTTCCGGCAGGAACAGAAAACGGGCCTGGCGGCCTTCGCTGAGCAGCGGCAGGGCGTTCTCCATGGCGCGCCAGGCCGCCGCCCGGCCGGCCCGGTCGCCGTCGAAGCAGAACACCACTTCGGCGGTGACCCGGAAGAGCTGCTCCAGGTGTTCCCGGGTGGTGGCCGTGCCCAGGGTGGCCACCCCATAGCGGATGCCATGCTGGGCCAGGGCCACCACGTCCATGTAGCCTTCCACCACCAGCAGGCGCGGCAGGTCCCGGTTGGCCTTGCGGGCCTCGTACAGCCCGTACAGCTCGCGTCCTTTGTGGAAAACCGGCGTCTCCGGCGAGTTCAGGTATTTGGGCGTGCCGTCCCCGAGCACCCGGCCGCCGAAGGCGATGACCCGGCCGCGCCGGTCATGGATGGGAAACATGACGCGCTCGCGGAAGCGGTCGTAGAGGCCGCCCGATTCCCGGGACGCCGCCAGGCCCGCCTGGACCAGCAGCTCACGGCTGTGGGCGTCGCTGCCCAGCTGGCGGACCAGGTTGTCCCAGCCCGGCGGGGCGTAGCCGATGCCGAAATCGGCGGCCACCTGGCCGGTCAGGCCGCGGTTCTTCAGATAGGCGACCGCCGGCTCGCCCGCCGTCGGGTCACGCAGCTGCCGGCGGTAGAACGCCGCCGCCTGTTCCAGCACGGCATACAGGTCCGGCGCCCGCCGGTTGGCGGCAGGCTGCTCGCCGCCGGTGCGGGGCACGGTCATGCCGGTCTGGCGCGCCAGCTCCTCCACCGCCTCCACGAAATCCATGTGCTCGTAGTCCATCAGAAAGCCCAGGGCGGTGCCGTGGGCGCCGCAGCCGAAGCAGTGGTAGAACTGCTTGGTGGGGCTGACCGTGAAGGAGGGGGTCTTCTCGCTGTGGAAGGGGCAGCAGGCGGTGTATTCCCGGCCCGCCTTCTTGAGGGGCACGCGGCTGTCGATCAGCTCGACGATGTCCACGCGCGCCATGAGCTCGTCGATGAATTGCTGCGGAATACGGCCGGCCATGGGCCAAGATTAAGAGCTGGGCGGAGAAAAGGACAGTGGCGCGATGGGGCGCGGGGGGAGCCCGCCGTGGGGACCGGTCAGCCCAGCCGCGCCTTGATGCGGGCGCTGACTGCGGCCATGTCGGCGCGGCCCTGGACCTGGGGCTTGAGAATGCCCATGACCTTGCCCATGTCCTTGATGCTGCTGGCGCCGGTCCGGGTCAGGGCATCTTCGATCAGGGCGTCCAGCTCCGCTTCGCCGAGGGGCTCGGGCAGGTAGTGCCGGATGACCTCGATCTCGAACCGCTCCTGGTTGGCCAGGTCTTCGCGACCGGCCTGCTCGTAGTGGGTCAGGGATTCGCGGCGCTGCTTGACCATCTTGTCCAGCACCGCCGTGACCTGCGCATCGTCCAGGGTGACCCGCTCGTCCACCTCGCGCTGCTTGATGGCGGCGTTGATCAGCCGGATGACTGCCAGACGCGGCTTGTCGCCCGCCCGCATGGCGGTCTTCATGTCGTCCTGCAGGCTGTCTTTCAGGGACACGGCGGCGGGTGCGGGCTGACTGCGGGGAAGGTCAGTAGTGGCGTTCGCGCCGGGCCTGCTCGCGGGCCAGCTTCTTGGCGTGACGCTTGACGGCCGCGGCCCGCTTGCGCTTGCGCTCCTGGGTGGGCTTTTCGTAGAACTCGCGGCGACGGACCTCGGACAGGATGCCCGCCTTCTCGCAGGCGCGCTTGAAGCGGCGCAGGGCCACCTCGAAGGGCTCGTTTTCCTTCACGCGTACGCTCGGCATGTACTCTCTCGCCTCCTGAATTGCCACTGCACAACCATTGATGATAGCCGGCACCGGCAGACCGGCCCCGACAGAGGACGGAAAAGTCTACTCGCCTGCCCTGCAAAAGGCAAAATGCTTGTGGCGCCGGAGCGCCCGTCGGACAATGGCGTCATGCGCGTGCTGGGTATAGAGACTTCCTGCGACGAAACCGGTGCCGCCCTGTTCGACTCCGAGCAGGGCCTGCTGGGCCATGCCCTGCACAGCCAGATCGCCCTGCACGCCCCCTACGGCGGCGTGGTCCCGGAGCTGGCGTCCCGGGACCATGTGCGGCGCACCCTGCCCCTGGTGCGGGCGGTGCTGGAGCAGGCCGGCGCGGCGCCGGACAGCGTCGACGGCGTCGCCTACACGGCCGGGCCGGGACTGATCGGCGCGCTGCTGGTGGGGGCCTCCATCGGACGCAGTCTGGCCTGGGCGTGGGGCGTACCGGCGGTGGCCGTGCATCACATGGAGGGCCACCTGCTGGCGCCCATGCTGGAGGACGACCCGCCCGCGTTTCCCTTCGTGGCCCTGCTGGTGTCCGGCGGCCACACATTGCTGGTGCGGGTGCAGGCCATCGGCGCCTACCACGTGCTGGGCGAGTCGGTGGACGACGCCGCCGGCGAGGCGTTCGACAAGACCGCCAAGCTGCTGGGGCTGCCCTATCCCGGCGGGCCGGAGCTGGCCGCCCTGGCCCGCCGGGGCGACCCGAAACGCTTCCGGTTTCCCCGTCCCATGACCGACCGGCCCGGGCTGGATTTCAGCTTCAGCGGCCTGAAGACCTTCGCCGTCAACACCCTGCGCGAGGCCGGCAACGACGACGCCACCCGGGCGGATATCGCCCGCGCCTTCGAGGATGCGGTGGTGGACACGCTGGCCATCAAATGTCGGCGCGCCCTGCAGGCCACCGGCATCAAAGCCCTGGTGGTGGCCGGCGGCGTGGGCGCCAACCGGGCCCTGCGCGAGCGCCTCATCCGCCTGGCCGGGGAGGTCGGCGGCCGGGTGCATTATCCGCGTCTGGAATTCTGCACCGACAACGGCGCCATGATCGCCTACGCCGGGTGTCAGCGGCTGCTGGCCGGCGCCGCGGAGCCCCTCGGCATCGCCGCCACCGCGCGCTGGTCCCTGGACAGCCTCACCGTCCCCGGCGAGCCTCTCAGCCCAGCTTGATGCGCCCTTCGGTGCCGCCCAGCAGCCGGCGGATGTTGTCGCGGTGGCGCCAGAACAGCAGCGCCGTCATGACGGCGGCCACGGCAATGAAGGCCGGTTCCGGGTGCAACCACCAGAAGTACAGGGGTGCCAGCACGGCGGCCACCAGCGCCGCCAGGGAAGAGATGCGAAAGATCGCCGCCATCACCAGCCAGGTGCCGACCGTGGCCAGGCCCACTACCCAGTACAGGCCGAGCAGTACGCCCAGGAAGGTGGCCACGCCCTTGCCGCCCCGGAAGCCGAAGAACACCGGATACAGGTGGCCGAGAAACGCCGCCAGACCCACCAGCGCCAGCACGGTGGGCGGTGCATTCAGCGCCCACGCCACCAGCACTGCCGCCACGCCCTTGGCCATGTCGCCCAGCAGGGTGACGGCGCCGGCCTTCCTGCCGCCCAGACGCAGCATGTTGGTGGCGCCCGGGTTGCCCGAGCCCTGGGTGCGCGGGTCGGCCATGCCCAGGAGGCGGCCCACCAGCACGGCGGTGGAAAGGGATCCGATCAGGTAGCCCAACAGGACCAGTGCGGCGAGGAGTAGCATGGCGGGCTATTGGACTTGCTTGCCCGCAGCAGGTCAAGGCCCGGCGGCCCGCCGCCGGACATGGGAACCTGTCTTACAATGCGTCGCGCCCGCCGATCCTGCGTGGCGTAACACGCTGCGATGCTCGTTCATTTGTGTAAACTGCGCTGCTTGCGCGTTCCGCGCCCTGTCTTGACGACCGACCCGCTATTTTGAGATAGGGTCTACAGTCCAACACCTTCTGCCAATTGGGGAGCACGGCATGGACAGTGTTTTCGTGCGCGGTCTGCGCGTTGCGGCCATCGTCGGTATCCTGCCCTGGGAGCGCCGGGTCCGTCAGACGCTGGTGTTCGACCTGGAGCTGGCCGCCGATGTGACCCGTGCGGCCGCCAGCGATGCCATCGCAGACACCCTGGATTATCAGGCCGTCTCCCACCGGGTGTCGGACTTCGTGGGCGCCAGCGATTTCGGTCTGCTGGAAACCCTGGCCGAGCGTACCGTCCAAGTGCTGATGGACGAGTTCCACGTGCCCTGGTTGCGCCTGTCGGTGAGCAAGCCGAACCGCTGCGGCGCGGCGGCCGTGGGCCTTACCATCGAACGGGGCGCCCGCCCGGGCGGTTGAGTCCAACGTCAGTGGCTGCATCGGATTCACCGTCGCCGCGCGGGCCGTGGACGTTGCCCGCCGACTGGCCGGCGCCGCCGGCCGAGGCGATGGCGGTCAGCGAACGGCTGGTGGCGGCACTGCGCGCCGAGATCGGGCAGGCGGGCGGCGCCATCGGCTTTGCCCGTTTCATGGAGCTGGCCCTGTACGCGCCCGGCCTCGGGTATTACAGCGCCGGCCTGCGCAAGTTCGGGCAGGCCGGCGATTTCGTCACCGCGCCGGAGCTGTCCGCCCTGTTCTCGCGCTGTGTGGCCCGCACCTGCGCGCCGGTGCTGGCGGGCGGCGGCGATGTGCTGGAGCTGGGCGCCGGCAGCGGCATCATGGCGGCCGATCTGCTCACCGAGCTGGAACGGCTGGGTGCGCTGCCCGGGCGGTACTGGATCCTGGAGCGCAGCGCCGATCTGCGCGAGCGTCAGCAGCAGACCCTGAGCCGTCTTGCGCCGTCTCTGGCGACGCGGGTGGATTGGCTCGACAGTCTGCCGCCGGCGGGTTTCGAGGGGGTCATGCTCGGCAACGAAGTGCTGGACGCGCTGCCGGTGGAACGCTTCCGGTGGCGCGCGGCCGGTGCCGAGGAACTGGCCGTGGGTTGGGCCGACGGGGTGTTTGCCTGGCAGGCGCGG
>DATFML010000211.1:0-2759 GCA_035266965.1 Gammaproteobacteria bacterium | reverse complement strand
ACCGCATGCCGGGCAACTACTACACCCGCCACATCACCGGCATGTTGCTGGTGGGCGTCATCATGTACCTGTTCATGCATTACTACGGGTACTACTACGTTGAGGGCATCGGTTACGGGGTGGTGCAGGACACCCTGGAGGGCACGTTGCACCACCCGAACCTCATGGTCATGCTGTTCGCGGCCAAGCTGCTGGTCACCGTGCTGACGCTGGGTTCCGGGGCCTCCGGCGGGGTGTTCTCGCCCTCGTTGTTCATGGGGGCGGTGCTGGGAGGCGCCTACGCCATTCTCATCAACCACATGCTTCCCGGTCTGCAACTGGCCGCACCGGGTACCGCCGTCATCGGGATGGCCTGCGTGGTGGCGGCTGCCACCGGCGCGGTGCTGACAGCGGTGGTGATGATTTTCGAAATGACCCGGGACTACAACGTTATCATCCCGCTCATCATGGCGGTGGCGTTCGCCTATGGCGTGCGCACCCTGCTGCTGAACGACAGCATCTATACGCTGAAGCTCACGCGCCGGGGTCATTACATTCCCGCATCCATGCAGACCCACCTCTACATGCTGCGCACGGCCATCGACTTCATCAACATGCCGTTGCTGCGCTTGCCCGCGGACAGCGATGTGGCGGCTCTGCGGCGCTCCGTCGGTTCTTCGCGGCCGGCACCCCATGTCCTGGTGGTGGAAGACGGGCAGGTGGTCTCGGTGCTGCCGTCCGAGCTGGTGCGACTGGAGTTGCGCCTCAAGGAGTCGGCAGCCGGCACCCGACTGGACGCCCTCAAGGGGTCGCCCTACGTGGTTGCCGAGGCGACGGACCAGCTTTTCGACCTGGTGGCGGCCATGCGCACCCACAGCCGCGATGTGGCGCTGATCACCAGGAGCGGTACCCTGGACAGCGCCGAGGACGTACTGGGTGTGGTGACCTGGGCGGATATCGTGGAACACGGCAACCTGCCCCGTCAGATGCTGGTCCAGCACGGTCCGCACCGCTGAGACGGAACCTCTTGTCCCCCATATCGTGGGCGATCGGCCCGGTCGGGTTGACCCTCGCGGGCCGTAGAAATCAGGGCCGGCCCGCATGGGCCGGCTGTCAACGCCAGTGCAGGCGTATGCCCCGGTCGGCCAGCAGTCGCAGGGTGGGACGTACGCAGTCGTCCACGAAACGCACCCGATGGACATTGTCCTGGGCGGCGCGCACCCAGCGCCGTCCGGGAGTCAGCCCCGCCAGTTCGTAGACCTGCGGGCCGGGAAAGTAGAACACGCGTACGAAATAGCGAAAGGCCTGCTGGAGCACCGGTTGCCAGAGGCGGACCTTCCAGCGCGAAAGGCCGGCCAACCGGCGGTCCAGGGTGTCCCTGGCATGGGCGATATGGCGGGCTTCGTCGATGACATGGCTGGTGACCATGTCGTAGATGGTGGGACAGACCTCGTCACGGCGCTTGCGCACGAACCGGTTCATGCGATCCGGCACCTCTTCACCGAGGACCACGGCCATCCAGAACGCCAGGCTTTCCCCCGGCGCATAGCGCCCCAGCAGATTGGCCAGGTTCAGTCGCCGGAAGCGGGTACGGGCCAACGGGATGTCCGCACGCTTCATGAGCTCCAGGAACATCAGGCTGTGGCCGGCTTCCTCGCGCAGCTCATGCAGGCGGTAGGCGGTCGTGTACAGGTCGTGGCAGGGCCCGCCCATGGCGCGGCTGATGCGTTGCATGAATATGCCCTCCAGCCACAGCCCGCCCTCGATGAAGTTGAGAAACTCGTACTGGGAAAGGGCCCGGCGCCTTTCCATCGGCAGTTCGTGGTAGGCCTGTACGCCGTAGACCGAGACAGCTTCCTCCGGCAACCAGAACTGCTCGCGGCTCAGCGCATCCCAGTCCACCCGCGCCAGCGGGTCGTGGTAGGGGGTGCTGTTGCGGCTGAGCTGTTCGAGAAGCTCGTTGGCGGTTATGCGGGACGAAGCCATGGGGTGTCGGACTGTCGGACCGGTGAGCGGCTCACAACGGACAAGGACCTCATTTTACTCCAACCAGGGGCCCTGTCACCATGGCGACGCGTTGCGCCCGGCGCGCATCTGGTTTAATCTGTCGCACTTTGCCGCGTCGGCCCGCCGCCGGCCGCGGCGCCCCTTCCGGAGAGGTGTCCGAGCGGTCGAAGGAGCACGCCTGGAAAGTGTGTGTACGGCAACGTACCGAGGGTTCGAATCCCTCCCTCTCCGCCAAACAAAAACATTAAGCCACTGATTTCAGTGGCTTTTTTGTTTCTGTTAACGCATTAAGTCCCCCAATTGGCCCCCCGCAAGGGTCAAATCCAATCATTAAGCGATTCCCCCAGCAGGTTCAACTTTGCAGCCATCCCGGCCAATGAAACCTGCACGAAAGCATCATGCCTTGCGGTCAACCGCTCGAAGATGTTCCAGTGCATCCCCTTGGGTTTCCAGCCGTTGCCGTTGAGGATGCCCGGTTCCCATCCCAGCTTGTCGCGGATTCGGTCAGCTTTTCTTGCTGCCCGATCATCCCAGGTTTCCCGCTGGCTGGGATAGGCCAATTGGTAACAGTGACGGCAGGCGAAGATGCCGCCACCGTAGAGGATCGCCACGCGCCGACCGCAACCACGGGCGGGGCAGAGGAACCAGGGCCGTTGGCCACCAAGGTGGCAGGCGGTCCAGTCCAGATACACGGGATAGCTTTCGTCCTTCCAGTCCTCGCCGCCGCTTCGGTGGCGGTAGGTGAGGATCACCCGACCAGGTTCAGTGAGCGC